>JAAFJZ010000144.1 GCA_013298205.1 Cytophagales bacterium | reverse complement strand
TTCCAAATCATTATTTTGGCAAACCAAACAATGGTCTTATTAGTTATACTGCCCTTGACTATGTTAAAACACAAGGCATTCAGGAGTTACAAAATGCAGAAGGAAAAGTAACTAAACTTACTAATAAATTGTATCTTGAAGATTATTATAAGATATACGATTTATTTGAAGACAAATCTACTATAATTCAAAATCTAAAAAACACAATAGCACAAAACTTACCGATACATGCAAGCTTTGTTGCTGACAATGAATTGAAATCTTTAGACAGCTATTTAAATGACATTGACTCCGAAATTTTGAACGGAGGACATGCAATGATCATATACGGATATGATAATGACGATTTCTTACTTATAAATAGTTGGGGTAGAGTTTATAAAAATGGAGAATTTACACTTAAGATGTCTGCTAATAAGTTACTTAAAAATGTTACTGCTCTGTATGCCCTCAAAATTTCTTCATTTTGCACTAATGAAGCGGTTACTATTCCTACTCCAACACCTAATCCTGTAGTAGATAGTGATATAGCCTCAAATGCATCTCAATTTAATTTTGGTAGTCAAACCACATCAATGGTTGTACGACTAACAAATAATAACGCTAGAAGCATAGATTTAACTGCAAAGCTAACAGGTAATGGTGGGTTTTCAATATCTCAAAATAATGTTTCAATACCAGCAAATTCTTATGCTGATATTATAGTATATTTTGTAGGAGGTAACGGTTCATTAAATTATGACTCGTCTATTGATTATTCTTACTTCATAAATGGAGTTGAAAAAATATTATCAGTAAGTTTATCTAAATTGGCAAACGCTACTCCGCAACCTGTTGTAATTAATTCTAGTCCAGCTTTGAATTCATTCAGTAGCTCTTCTTATAATAACAGTAATTCGTGTGGTTTAACATTTATAAATGGCATGAGATTTAAGGTTATTTCTATTTCAGAAACAACAACAATTCTTGAAATAAGTAAAGTTGATGGCTCAAATTTTAGTTTTAGTGGAACTTTGTATTTAAAAAATAGTATTTGTGGAACTGTAATTTCAAACTATAGCTACTCGAGTGGAATTTCTTCTTTTCAAGTCAATCTAACAACTAGCAGGAACACATCGTACACGCTAACAGCTACAAGTTACTCAAATGATAGGCTTAATTTAGGAAATCTTACAATTTATTAAAAAAAAAGCTATACCTCTTAGAATCAGAGGTATAGCTTTTTTAATTTTAAAATAAATTTATTTATAAAAAGATTCTTTCTATTTTAAAAAAAAATTATAAAATTGCAAATGTTCATATCATATAAACAAATATTTAAACTTAAAGTAAAATGGCAAAAATAGTAGAATTTAAGATGGTAGATTTCTTTTCTCGCATAAGTGAAAAGTTTGGTGAAAATTTAATTTATAAATATCACGATTTTGAGCCAGAATACTATAGTAATGGTAAAGAGGAAGTGGTAGAAACACAATGTTTTGACTGTAAAAAATCATTGTATAGAATTACAAAAAATATAAAAACAGAAATAAATGAATTAGGTATTGAACTAGAACTGAATGATGTGCTTATTTCTTTTGATTGGGGATCAACAGATGAAGAAGTAGATTTACGTGTTAAAAATCAGATACAAAATGTAATAGAAGATACATTAAACTTAAAACATATCTTACCTGAAAAAGATAAGAATTTAGTACTTGCTTATATTGTATTTACTGAATATGATTTACACCTTTTTAAAATAAATCATATTGATAAAATTAAATCTAAAATTTATGCAATATTTGATAAAATTGAGAATATAAAATAAAGATTTATAACACTAAAATAACAAACTCGAAATGTAACTAATACTAATTTTTACGAGTTTGTTAATTTCATTTTTCTTTTTAGCATGTTTACCAACTTACGTGTAGTCAAAAAATCACTAAAATCTTTTTTTCTTTATCTGTAAAAGGCGTGTTAATAAAAACAAAATCCTCTTCATCTATTTTTTTGAAGTTTAGCATAATATAAAATATTATTGGGTGTTTGTAAAAAATCACTATACCCACGGTTGAAACCGTGAACTTATTAGTGTATAAAATACAAAGTTTAGCTTAGGTTTAAGAGAAATGTAATATCTAAATATGTATTTTTCTTGAATTAATAAAAGCAACAGTATTTTAACTCATAATTCTGTGCCCCTCCCATTATTCTAATTCTTGGGTTGTTATAAAATTCAGGGTCGTTCAATAATTCATCCATCGCTGAATGTTTTATTTTCAGACGACATGTTATTTTATGACCGTTTTTTTGAATTTTTGTCTCAAATTCAATTTCCTCACCAATTGTTTTTGTTAACCATCCTAACTTTACGGCTCCTGTTGAGGATTGTACTTTTTCAAATATTTTATCAAAAAAAGAGCTACCTTGTTCGTGAGATAAAACCAATATATATTCTTCTGTTGATAATTTTCTTAAAAACTCTTTGTCAAAGGATAATAACCATTCACTAAAAAATCCAGGATTACGTTTTTCAAGGTTTAGTCTTTCAGATGAATTCTCATTAAAAATACGTTCCAAAAATTCCTTTCTAGCTTCTGTTGAAATAAAACAGTACATATTACTTTTCTTCATTGATAAATAAATTAACTAAAGTAATTAATAAATGAATAATCATCAGCTAATTGAATTTCGATTCCTCTTATTTTTATTTTATCATTCATATTTTCAAAGTTAAAATGCTGTAAATTAGGTTGTTTAATATCATTCTGTAAAACAATTAAGTATGTTTTAAAGAACAATTCTTATGTACAAATATAAAAATGAATATGTAAACTAACAAATTAAGTTTATTTTAAATATTCATTTTTATTGATAAATCCTGTAAAATATCAAAAAAATAATATTTTTTCATAAATTTTCAGTAAATCTTCAGCAACAAAATATTCGTATTTATTTTCGTTTTTTATTAAAACGATTTTGAGTTTCCCCTTTATAGATATTTTTTCTTTAAGGGAATATGATTTTTTACTTATAAATGTCATTGTATTGCCCTCGCTATCAGCTATTTTGGATGTACTATATCCTAAAATTGCAGTTGTTTCATACACAATCAAATTATGTAATTCAACTAACGAGTCTGAAAATATGGAGGAATTTTGTTTTAAATCTCCAATCGTAATATCAGGTTTTAACATTTCAGAAAAATTTTTCTTTGTTGATTTTAATTGTGAATAACCAAAAAAACCACATGCAATACCTAATAGTAATATAATTATAATTTTCATAGTTTTTAAATTTAAGGGTTAAGAATTAGCGTTCATGGATTTAATAAAATTCCTAAGAGATTTGTCGATTTCGGGCTCAACATAGGCAGTATAATGATTAGGAAACATTCTTTTAAGTTCTGCTTCAATTCTATCTAGCTCACCTAAAAACTCTTTCAGCATATTGAGGCGTGTCATTATTATTTGCTTATCTTGCTCAATTTTGTTTATAAATGAATCAGCAGTAACTTTAGCTATACGAAAATTTAAGTCATATAGGAGCTCGGTTTCTATAACAGACCAATCATAAATTTTTCGTTTTTCAAATCCTTTTATATAATTTTCCTGCTCTTTATCCTGCCCAATGAAGTACTCCCTTAATTGCTTCTGAAAAACTAGCTTTGCTAATACAGGCAATGATTCTAAAAAGCAGAATATGGCAAACCATATCCCAAAAAATAGTTGTTCAGTAAAAGTACCATGCACAAAAACCAATTCATGCATTTTTCTTACTTGTTCCATCAACCCGGCTTCACCGGGTTTAACAATGGCGGCTATTTCCGTTTTTTTATCTGCATTTATTACTGAAATATCATTTTTATACTGAGCGATGCTTGTATCATTCGTAGCGATATCGTTTGCAGCCATGGCATTGTACTCACCTTTCAATTTTTCTAAGCTAGTATACACCTCACCGATGCCATAGTGAGACTTTCCATTGCCTCGTGCCTCGGCTTGAAGGCTGTCCATAAAGCTACGCTTTTTCGAATTAATAGATGTATTGTTATTTTGAAGGCTATCAATTTTAATTTGAATAGGAATTATTAATGCCTGATTTTTCGTTTGTACTGAATCAACTTTTATATTATACTCTTTTTTCATAAGCGAAAATATGTCATCTTTCAATGTTAATGTATCAAAAATGAATGAGTGAAACAATGCTAGTACAATAATTGCACATACCCTTACAAATTTGGTAATATTACTATCTGAGAGTAGTACCATTCTATCAAACAGATATATGAACAATATCCAGACTATAAAAATTACCGGAAACATAGCCATACTCTTGAACGAATAGGTGCTGACACCAAATGCTATCACTACAGCACTAACAATTGCAGTAAACACGATTGTCATACCCACATAGCTAAAAGCATTTTGACATCCAGGTGAGCACTTAGAAAGGATTTCAGATGAAGCTCCTGTGATGCGAGAAAAGAAACCGATATTTTTTGAATTTGAAGTATTAGTTTTCATTTTTAGTAAGTTTAAATACAATTAATTAAAATAATAAATTAAATAAATACCCTTGTCCGAATTTTTCGGACAAGGGAAATGTGGTTATTTTGTGAATGTCTTTTTAAGTAATTCTGCAAAGTCGGTAATGTGTAAATCAAAATCAATCAAGTACTGCTGACGTGTTCTATCTGAGGCAGCCATCAAAGCATCTTGAAACTTTTTTGGTTTACCAGCAGCTCTGAGTTCAAAATCCTCCAAAAAGTTGTACATCTCTTCCATCTTAACCAAGAGCCTCGATTGTAAGAATTGTTTGATGCTTTCGTAGTGAATTTTACTAGCAGCAGTTACATTTGATTCTCCAACTATTACCAAGTTATGAAGAACGGTTTTCAAGTACCTAATTTGATAATCCGCAATAGCCATTAAACTTTTAGATTCACCTGCTTTAATGATTTCTAAAGCTTCTAAATTATTTTTTTGCTCGATTATAAGCATTTCTTTATCAGACTTTGACAAAGACATTCTTCCTAAAATGGTTGAATTAATTTCAGTTAGTTTTGCAACTCTGTTTGAAAGTTCCACTTTTTTTCTTTCAATTTCGACAGGCTGATTTTCGAAACTACTGTTAAGCGTGTTTAGTTGAGAACCAGTTTTACTGATTTCCACTTCTTCGGTCTTGTTTATTAGCGTTTGCATAATATTAAATTTAAATTGTGAAATTGATAAAGTTTAATTTTTATTACACCCAACCCCTCCCATTAGAGAGGGGTTTCTACTTATGGTAGCTACCTTAATTAGCGTATATTTCAGGCAGGGTGTTTTTTTGTTTGTTTAACTTGCAGGAATGCCTGCTTGATGTAAGTGAATTTGTTTTACCAAATTGCCACATTTTACGGTTATGATTGCCAATCGCTCGATAACTGTGTTGTTTTGATGGCAATAAACAATAACCCGATTTTCCTCAAGTCTGACTTCTACCCATTGAGCAGATGTGCTAAGGGTAGGTGTACAATCTTGAGAAGTAACAAAAACCTTATCGTTTTGCTGTGCTTCACAATTGAATTTTAGCACCGCTCGACTGAGTTTCAACACAGGTGGCTCTGTATTATTGAAAAACAAAAACTGAACTAAGAGGAGAATTGTACGCATCGCTATTTACATTTAAAGTGAAAATAAAAACCGTTTGGCTTTTTGATACTGTCAAAGGTATAGCGAGTGCGATTAGTTGAAATTATTTAGGCCTAATTCAAAGTTGTTGAATCGAAAAAAAATCATATTAAAAAAGAAAAAAGCCTTAAAATTGAAGTTATTTTAAGGCTTTTGTAAAAAATAAAATTTTTTTACAAAAAATCATGAATTAAAATCTATTCATCTTCATAGTCTGTTTCAGTAAAAGATATTGTAATCTTTGTAATAACTTCATTAGATAGATTTTCACAACCTAAATGACTAACTTCTTCTATTTTTTAATTTCTGATTCATTCCGTTTCTATTCAACCAATTTCTTTCTTCAGGTAGAACGCCATCAAAAGAAGCTACATCATCAAGATTAAAACCTAATTCTGTATTCAATAAATTAGATGCCCTTAGTTTAAATTTAGCTTTTAATCCTTCTTCAACCGAATTTTTTTTATCTGTTTTTTCGGTAGTTGCTTTTTTAATTTCTGTTCCTAACTCATCATCAAAGTTCACCCCCCTAAAAATACAATAAGTTTCTATTCGTGAATCGTCATACTTATATAGAGTAATTTTGGAAGTAGTGATTCTGAAATAAAGAGCCAAACAAATTCTACGAGCTATCAATACAGCTTTAATTGTGTTAAGAGGTAGTCCATTTTTTTTTGAAAAATCTTGCAAAGTTTCCTCTAATTCACTATTCAACCATTTTAAATAATAGTCGTTCCACATTTTGTTGCATCTTTCGGATATATTTTTTTCAAACGATTCCCATTCAATGGAATTTCGTATTTTTGTATAATTGATAATATAATCCTTCCATTTTTTATTTTTAGGA
>JAAFJZ010000143.1 GCA_013298205.1 Cytophagales bacterium | reverse complement strand
TTATTCATATTCACAAACGAATGTGGTTACACAGCTAGGAAATGGTTTTATAGAACCTACTGAAACCAGGTATAATCTTGCTGAAAATGGACCTGATACTTTATCAAAACTAGCTAAAACCTATTATTTAGGTACAAAAGCACTTAGCAAATTGGATCTAATGGGGCTTTTAAAAGCCAATCCTGCATCGGCAAAAGAGCTTAAAAAAGCGGATACTTGGGGCTATGTTTTGATGACACCTGCTATAGTAGGCGGTCTTTTGTTTGGTTTTCCGCTAGGTCAAGCAGCAGGAGGCAAGGAAATGAATTGGGGTGTGTTTGGCGTAGGTTCAGGATTAGTCGCGGGTACAATTACCGCATCGGTACTTATAGAAGTTGCCATCAAAAAGAAGGCAATCAAAGCGTATAACAATTCTGTAATGGGTAGGCAGAAATAAGCTAGAGATTGTTTATTTCTTCTTCCGAAAGCCCAGTCATTTCGATTATAAAATCTATCGGCATTCCTTTATCTCTAAGCTTTTTGGCAATTTCTGCTTTTTCTTCTATTTTCCCTTCTACTTTCCCTTCTATTTTACCTTCCGTTTTCCCTTCTATTTTCCCTTCATCAAATGAACTATCTATGGCATAATCCATAATAGCTTTGTTATCTCTAAATGTTTTCAAACTTTGTTCGTAAGAATCTCGCTCTTCGGGGCTAAATTTTGCAATTTCAGCTTTGGTAAATGCTTCAACGAAAATGGTGTCTTTAAAAATCTCAGGAATGCTTTCAAAATCTTCTAAATGTTTGATGAAATACAGCCATTTATCCAATCTCGTTTCCAATTCATTCATTTTTTTGATGAAATGGGGCATTTCTAAATAGACAAATGTTAGTTTATCATAAAATAACAGATTGTTTTGGTTTTTGAGTTGTACGGTGTGAATGACCTCTTTATCTTTATTATTTGTATCTTCAAACTTAAAATCTAGGATTCCTATACAATAAACGGCTTCTAGTTTGTAATTCCATTCTCCTTTTTCGGCTTGGGCTTGGATAGGGAAAGTGGAATAATAAATGGTGCGGTCTTTGAAGTAATTGTGTTTGGCTTTTTGCAACTCGATAATAATTTGTTCTCCTTTATCGTTTTCACAATAAATATCATAGACGGCTTTTCTATCCTCTTGGCTTTTGCCTTCCTGGTCTTTATCTTTAAAGCGAAGGTCTTTGATATGAAGATTGGGTAATAAGCTATTTAAAAAGTCTATGAGCAAAGGCTTGCTAGCCTCTTCACCAAATATTTTTTTAAACCCAAAGTCGGTAAAAGGATTTACGTATTTTGCTTTCATAGCTTGAGAATTTATTTATCGGCTCAAAGGTACATTATTTTGTTTATTCTTGGTAACAGATACTAAAAAGTCTGTTTTGAAGCGTGCGGGATAGATGCGAAAAGCCCGCAAGCGAGGCACGAAGCGAGGACTTGTAGCGATAGCCCGACCTGCAAGGGCACGCCCTACTGTAGTTTTTAAAAATCACAATTTCCAAAAACTACAGTAGAAAGTCAAACGATAAAAGTTCTCATAAACAGTTATCGTGATAGTTCCTTTTTATTTTACAAACCTAAAGCCAAATATTTCTTTTGATTCGAAATCATTTTTTCAGTTATAAAAACTATTCCGAATATCAAACCTCCCAACAAGGAAATGGAAGCTGCAACCGCAACATTTAAAAAATATGCTAATCCATATCCCAAAATGCAAGATAAAATTAGAAAAAATGAAGCTAAAAAAAGCATTCTTTTAAAGTTTTTGGATATCAAAAAAGCCGTTAGAGCAGGGACAGCCAAATTGGAAATCACTAAAATAGAACCCACTTCTTCAAAAGTAGAAACGGTTATAAATGAAACCATTCCCATTAATGAATAATGCCAAAGCATGACATTTATTCCTGAAACTTTAGCGAATTCTTCATCAAAACTAACCAATTTAAGTGGTTGATAGAAAAAATAAATATAAGAAAACGTACAAATAACAACCAAAAATAAAACCCAAAACGCTTTGGGTCCAAAATCATAAATATCTATAATCCATCGACTTAAAGGGGAGTATGCCAACTCTCCATACAATACACAATCTTGATCTAAATCTATTTGTGAACTAAAATAACAAATCAAAATAACGCCCAAAGAAAATAAAAAAGTAAATGTAATCCCAATGGAAGCATCGGCTTGGAGTCCAGATTTGGAATGTAAATATTCTATTAAAAAAGTAGAAAGTATGCCAAAAAGTGAAGCTCCTAAAAACAATAGGAAGCTATCTTTTTGTCCACTCATCAAATAGGCTATCACAATTCCAGGTAGAATAGAATGAGAAATGGCGTCTCCTATCATAGCCATTTTGCGCAAAACGAGAAAACTTCCAAGCCAAGCGCAAGGTAAACCTGCTAAAATAGAAATAATTATAATCCAAAAATGATTCATTTAATATGGAATTTCTTTACTATGGGGGTCTTTTTTGGGGTAATTCAATGCCTTCTCAAGTTTTTCTTCCATTTCTGGGCTAATAATATGCTCCATCATTTCTGAATTATCATGAACATGATCGGGGGCAATATGAACTTTTTCTGTTAAATAAAATTCCCATAACCTATGTAGCTTAATCATTTTTTGTCCTTTAGCCTTGCCCTCAGCGGAAAGATACCAATTTCCTTTCGTTTTAATTACAAAACCATCGTTTTTTAGTTTTTTTAATATTTGAGAAATTTTAATTTCTGTGTGTCTATTATTTGCTACTTCTGGCAAAAAAATAGGCTGAAAAAAATCGTTTTTCACCTCTCCTATTTGATATAATTTCTTTAAAATGTTTTCTTTTTCTATTCTAGACCAATTCATTCTATCTCTAAAATATTTGTTTACACTCCCTTTTTGAGGTGCAAAAAGAAACGTAAGTATTGCTAAAAAAGACATAATCATAACTATCCATGGGCCAGTGGGCATACCTTCAAATGCGTATGAAACTCCACAACCTAAAATAGTAGAAATCGTGGTAAACAAAATACTTACAACCATCATAACTGAAAGATTATTAGTCCAAAATCTTGCTGCAGCTGCTGGTGCAATGAGCATAGCCGACATCAAAACTACTCCTACAGAACGAATTCCAACCACAATCGCCAAAACAGTAAGTGAAGTAATAATAGCTTCTAATGTTTTGATAGGATAGCCAATCGATTTGGCAAAAACTGGGTCAAAGCATATTAATTTGAACTCTCGAAACAATAATAAAACCACAACTAAAGACAATAATGCTACACTCCCAAAAACAATTACATCTGTTTCTACAATTGAAGCCGCTTGACCAAACAAAAACTTATCTAAACCTGATTGATTTGCACCTTTACTTTGTTGGATATAAGTGAGTAAAACAATTCCTATACCAAAAAAAACTGACATTACCAAAGCGATAGCTGAATCTTCCTTTATTTTTGAATTGTTTTTAAAATAATCAATCAGAAAAACAGCGAGCCAACCTGTTGCAAATGCTCCAACGAGCAAAAAAACAGGGTTTTTACTATCTGTAAACAGAAAACCTAAACAAATCCCTGGAAAAATAGAGTGAGAAATGGCATCTCCTATAAGTGAACGTTTACGCAAAAAAGCATAATTGCCTACTACTGCAGTCGTAGAAGACATGATTAAAATGCCAAAAAAAACCAACCTTAAATTAGGATCTGATAAATAAAACTCCATTTTAAAATGATTGTATTGATAAATTTAAATTTCAACACATTAGACTGAAAAGTAAAAGTTAATTCACAAATATAATTAATAGGTTGACAAAGATTTTGATTGCTTATTTATTTATTCAACAAAATGTTATATTTGAAAAGATAATCATAAAATAGAGCTCAAAACCTTTATTTTTTATTATCTATTATTTTTTTTCAACTAGTAAATCATTAAAAAAACACAAATTGATAGCATTAAAAATAATTTATGTAGCAAACATAATTGTAGCAGGATGGATAAGCATCACTTCTATTTTCAATCCTGATAAATCTGCAATAACAGTTTTTCAAAATACTTATCAATCTACTGAAGTAATTAGACTTGTGGGTTGCTTATGGTTTTCAATCGCAATTTTATCAATTTTAGGATTATGGCGACCTATTTCTTTTTCACCGATTCTTTTGGTGCAACTTATTTATAAGGGCGTATGGATTTTAGTGGTTGTTTTGCCCTCAATTAAAAACGATGAAACTTATCCAACAGGAATGGCATTATTTTTCCTGATTTGGGTACTAATTTTACCTTTTGTAATTCCTTGGAATGAATGGACCAAATAATTAAAATCTATGATTATCTTTTCATAAATTAAATAAAATGGTGTAACTAATTAATAAGTAGAACAAAAAGCTTTTAAATTGAAATTTTCAAAAATAAATTATATGAACCTAAACCCAATAACATCTGATATTTTACTTATTGGAGCGGGCAAGTCTTCTTTTAGCTTTATAGACTACTTTTTAAATCATAATACATTGAAAATAAATATTGTAGCTGAAAATGCTAAAGATATTTTACAACTACATCCTCGTTTAAATTCAAATTCAATTTTCAACTTTTCAGTTCAAAATTCTCGATTAAATGACTTGATTTCTACTTCAAAGATTGTAGTTTCCTTGCTCCCCCCCCATTTGCACCAAGCGATTGCAGAGAAATGTATTTATTACAAAAAACATTTTGCGACAGCTTCTTATTGCTCCCCACAACTCAAAAGTTTAGAAAATCAAGCAAAAAGTCAAAATTTGGTTTTTATGACGGAATGTGGCCTAGACCCTGGTATTGACCACATCATGAGCATGAAAATGATAAACGAAATTCATCAAAAAGGAGGAAAAATTCATTCTTATTATTCTTTTTGTGGAGGTTTGGTAGCTGAGGAAAGTGTGCGAAATAACCCTTGGGGCTATAAATTCACCTGGAATCCTGCCAATGTAATTCATGCAGGCAAAGAAGGGGCAAAATACCTTGAAAATGAAATTGAAATCGAGAAAAAATATACTGAAGTTTTTCAAAAACCAATAAAATTAGAAATTGAAACCAAGAATTATGAGGCTTATCCCAATCGAAACTCTTTGCCCTATATAGATTTATATCAATTAAAGTCTGTGAAAAACTTTATTCGAGGCACAATTAGGAATCAAGATTTTTGTGAGAATTGGCAAGCCATTTTACAGACAGGATTGACTGACGATACCAACCCTTTTGGAGTTTTTAAAACACTTAGTCAAAAAGAGTTTTTAGATTCATATTTGCTAAAAAAAACTGATTATCAAGGTATTAAAAATTCTCATTTCGAGTTTTTGTATCAAAATTCGGATCAAGAAATTACCTTAAAGCCAGAAAAAACTGCTTCAGATATTTTGCTGGAAATTTTACAAAAAAAATGGTATTTTGAAGAAACAGATAAAGATTTGGTTTTAATGAAACATAGCATTTCGTTTCGAAATGAAGAGAATGAGGAAATAATATGTGAGGCTAGTTTTTCAGAAAAGGGAATCAATCAGCACCAAACCGCTATGGCTAAAACAGTTGGTTTGCCTCTTGCAATTGTGGTAGAAATGATATTACAAAACAAATTTTGCTTACCAGGAGTTTGGCTTCCTACTCACCCGATTGTATATGAAGAGGTATTGAAAAAACTAAAAAATCAAATCAAAATCGTTGAGAAATAAACCATTTTTTAGAATCTCAATTCATTTTCATCTAATTTCACAAAATTATCTTACGATAAGATAATTTTAAGGCATTTTTAGGACTTTTTTTTTATTAAATTTGCATCCAATTTAATATTCTCATGCTATCTATTAACAACCTTTCATTTTTCTTTGGCGAAAGAGCCATGTATGATTCTGCAAATCTGCATATCAAACCTAATGATAAAATAGGACTAATAGGTGCAAACGGAACTGGAAAATCAACTTTGCTTAGAATTATACATGGGGAATATTCACCAGACGGAGGTTCTATAAGCAAGAGTAAGGATTGTACTATTGGGTTTTTAAACCAAGATTTGCTTTCTTATTTGAGTGAAGAAAGCATTTTGGAAGTTGCGATGCAGGCTTTTGAAAAGGAAAATGCCATTCAAAAGAAAATAAATGAAATTTTGGAGCAAATGGAAGTAGAATATACTGACGATTTGCTAGATAAATTGACCAAATTACAAGAAGAGTTTGATATTTTGGGTGGTTATGGTTTGGAAGCTAAAACGGAAGCCATTTTGGAAGGATTGGGGTTTTCTACACAAGATTTAAGAAAACCTTTGAAGCAATTTTCAGGTGGATGGCGTATGCGTGTGATGTTGGCGAAAATACTTTTGGCAAAACCTTCTCTTCTATTATTAGATGAGCCTACCAATCACTTGGATTTGCCATCTATACTCTGGCTTGAAGAATATATTTACAATTACCAGGAGCAGTGGTTATCGTTTCGCATGATCGCTGGTTTTTAGATAATTGCATAGAAACTACGGTGGAAGTTGCG
>JAAFJZ010000142.1 GCA_013298205.1 Cytophagales bacterium | reverse complement strand
TTGCTCGGGCATCTGGTTTGGAAGTAAAAAGGGGAGTAGTAGTAAATGAGTATATGCAAAGTTCCGATCCGCATATTTTTGCAGTAGGCGAGATAGCAGAATACAAAGGTAATATGTGGGGAATAACCGCTGCCGCAGAAAGGCAAGCGATGGTGGTAGCCAAATTTTTGAGTGGCGATTTTTATAGCTACTACAAAGGTTCTACTTTCATGAATATTCTCAAAATGGATGGTGTACAGCTTTGCTCAATAGGATTGCCCGAAGCACCTAAAGATAATCCTGATTATGAAGAGGTTGTGTTTTTAGATAAAGCCAAAAGGTATTACAAAAAATGTATAATCCATAATGACAAGCTTGTAGGAGCTATTTTAATTGGAGATAAATCTGAGTTTATTGAATACAAAGATTTGATTGAAAATAAAATAGAACTTTCTGAAAAAAGGCTTGAAATCTTGCGTTCTAACAAAAAAGTAGAGCCTGTGATAGGCAAAATAGTATGTTCTTGCAATAGCGTAGGCGAAGGCAACTTGATGAATAAAGTAAAAGAAGGATGTAAAGATTTAACCCAACTTTGCCAATTGACAGGTGCTGGAATGGGTTGCGGAAGCTGCAAACCAGAAGTAAAAGCGATATTGGAAAGTATGCAAAAAGCTTAGTTAATCCTGTTGAATATAAGTAGCAAAGACTTAATTTTGAAATTATTTTGCGATTTTTTTATAAAGGATTTAAAAATCTACTTTAATTTAGAAAAAATTAAATTTTTTCTTTTGGGTAGTGCTACAACTAACTACATTAAAATATGAATATTCATAAAATTATTTTTCAAACCATTCACTGGATTTTTAAACTAACAGGAATTTTATTCATGTTAGCTGTTCCTTATTTTTTTATTACAGCATTTATTTTTAAAGACAAGCTATATTTGCACATTTGGTTAAGTATGATTTTTTTTATTACAGGCGCATTTCTTTTAGCCACAACAAGTAAAAAGAAAAAAAGAAATTCAGATGTTAATTTGAACGATGAAGAATAAAATTAATTTTACACCACAGACTCAGCAAAATAATTACGTATTTTATCCAAAACATCAGTAAAATCTTTTGGCAAAACGGAGTCAAATTGTACCCATTTGCGGGTTTCAGGATGTACAAAACCCAAACTTTTGGCGTGTAATGCTTGCCTAGGCATTATTCTGAAAGTTTTCTCAATAAAATCTTTATAACTACCTATCGACTGCCCTCTTGATATAGAAGTGCCTCCATACGTTTCGTCTCCAAAAATAGAATGACCCAAATGTTTCATGTGCACACGAATTTGGTGGGTGCGCCCTGTTTCTAAATTACATTGAATAAGAGAGAAGTTTTTAAAAGTCTCCAATACTTTATAATGCGTAACGGCAAGTTTTCCTGTTTCTTCATTTTTGGTTACCGCCATTACTTTTCTATCGGTAGGGCTCCGGCTCAAATAGGTTTTAATCGTGCCATTCATTTCTTTAGGTATTCCCCAAATTAGCGCATAATAGGTACGCTCTATGGTATGCTCAAAAAACTGTTTTGCCAAAAATGTCATGGCAAAATCTGTTTTTGAAATCACCAAAAGTCCAGAAGTATCTTTATCTATGCGGTGTACGAGACCCGGTCTGCCCGATCCATTTTGAATGGTAGGCAAATTATTGAAATGATATACCAAGGCATTTACCAAAGTGCCCGACCAATTGCCATGTGCGGGATGCACGACCATATTAGGGGCTTTGTTTACAATTAAAAAAGAATCGTCTTCATACACAATATCCAATGGGATATTTTCAGGGTAAACCTCAGTATCTCTAGGCGGATGGTGTAAAAATAAAGTGATAACATCGTCTGGTTTTACCTTATAATTAGATTTTACCGTTTGGTCATTTACTTTTACGGTTTCAGCTTCAATCGCGTTTTGCAATTTGTTTCGGCTCGCATTTTTTATTCTGTCCTGCAAAAACTTATCAAGTCGCAAAGGAGCTTGACCTTTATCTACTACAACCCTATGATGCTCAAAAAGCTCTTCTTCATTGGGTTCATTGGCTTCATCTATAGGTATTATTTCTTCCATTTTTAAAATTATTGCTAATTAAGTACGTACGTTTAGTTTTGACTTAATTATACATTTTGGCTCTTATTTCAGCTAAATCTGGAATTTCCAAATATTCATCATAGCTCATTTTTTTGTCAATGATTCCTTTAGGCGTAATTTCAATGATACGGTTGGCTATGGTTTGCATAAACTCATGGTCATGTGTGGCAAGAATAATAGTGCCAGGGAAATCTTTTAAGTTATTGTTAAAAGCTGTAATAGACTCTAAATCAAGGTGATTGGTAGGTTCGTCTAGTAAAAGCAAGTTAGCATTAGAAAGCATCATTTTGCTCAACATACACCTCACTTTTTCGCCTCCAGAAAGTACTTTGCATTTTTTGAGTGTTTCCTCTCCCGAAAAGAGCATTCTACCCAAAAATCCACGGATAAAAGATTCATCTTTTTCTACCGAAAATTGCCTCAACCAATCTACAAGATTCAAATCATTATCAAAAAATGTATGGTTGTCATTCGGCAAATAGGCTTTATTGATAGTTACACCCCAGGTATATTCTCCAGCATCGGCTTTTTCTGCTCCCGAAATAATTTCAAAAAAAGCATTTATGGCTACACTATCTTGCGAAAGTATGCCTATCTTATCTCCTTTTTCAATATTAAAATTCATATTTGAAAAAAGTTTTTTGCCACCATGAGATTTTTGAAAATTCTCCACTTTCAAAATCTGGTTTCCTGCTTCTCTTTCGGGCTTAAAAATAATTCCTGGATATTTTCTTGTAGAAGGTTCTATGCCGTCCACAGTAAGCTTTTCAAGTATTTTTTTGCGACTTGTCGTTTGTTTAGATTTCGACATATTCGCACTAAAACGCTCGATAAAAGCTTGTAATTCCTTTCTTTTTTCTTCGTTTTTCTTATTCTGATCAGATTTTTGCCTCAAAGCTAGCTGACTAGATTCATACCAAAACGTGTAATTGCCACTATAAATCTTGATTTTCCCAAAGTCCACGTCCACCATATGTGTACAAACAGAATCGAGAAAATGTCGGTCATGCGAAACTACAATCACCAAATTTTTATATTCAGCAAGAAAATTTTCCAGCCAAGAAATCGTTTCTACATCCAAATCATTGGTAGGCTCATCAAGCAGAAGTATTTCAGGATTTCCAAATAAAGCTTGCGCCAAAAGCACACGAACTTTTTGATTTCCACTTAGTTCCGACATATTGGAGTAATGAATCGATTCGCTTATACCCAAACCACCTAAAAGACTTCCAGCGTTGCTTTCCGCATTCCAACCGTCCATTTCGGCAAACTTACCTTCCAATTCTGATGCCTTTATTCCATCTTCCTCTGTAAAATCTTCTTTGGCATAGATGGCATCTTTTTCTTGAATTATTTTCCACAAATCTTTATGCCCCATCATTACGACTTGAAGCACTTGGGTTTCCTCATACTCAAAGTGATTTTGTTTGAGCACCGCCATACGCTCACCCGGTGTGATGGCTACCGAGCCAGTAGTAGGGTCTATTTCACTAGAAAGTATTTTTATAAACGTAGATTTGCCAGCACCATTGGCACCAATTACGCCATAGCAATTGCCTTGGTTAAATTTTAAATTTACATCATCAAATAATACTCTCTTGCCAAAGCGCAAGGAGAGATTGGAAACACTAATCATTATTTTTAATTTTTTGGCAAATATAGTGTATAATAGAGCGAATACAACTTTATTGATTCCATATTACACATCATGTTAAAATTCTAAAATTCAAACACCACTAATAAATTGGTAAAAAATAAAAATAATTGGGCGTGCCCCGAAAAGGGTCAGGCTATCGCTACAAGTCCTCGTTCGTACCTCACTGTGGGCTTTTCGCTCTATCCTTCACGCAAAAAAGTTTAATAAAAATTATATTTTAGATTTAACTCAAAGATAGAAAGTAATAAAATTGATGTTTAGTTAATTTTTTGTGTTTTTTTGGTGCTAGCTATGTAAATTTGTATTTCCAATTCATAATTTATGAACTTAATGACTGTATTCTCCTTTTTAAACTTCAAAACTGCAAAGCTTTTTATACTCCAATCTTTAATATTACTATCTTTTGTAAGCAGTGCCCAAGATTCTACCGAAACTAAGAGTCTTTTTAGAAAAGGGGAAGGAAAGCTAAATTCCTTAAGCTTAGCAGGTGGTCCGAATATATATATGGCGCAAACAGATGGCTATTTTCAACTTTATTTGGGTGTAGAACTTTATGCATTGATTAATAAAAAATACGCTTTGGGTTTATATGCCAGCTCTTTATCGCCAGATTTCAAAATTTACACCAAAACCTCATCTGTAAATGATTCAATTAGAAAACTTAGCTTTGCACATTATGGTGTGATGATGGGCTACATTTTATTGAGCAAAAAGATGATAAATGTAGGGATTTTTAATAAATTGGGTGTAGGAGATGTAGCCTGGAATTTCTACTCGAGCACGGGCGCAACCAAAAAAGATGTTTTTGCAGATCATGTTTTTGTGGTCATGCCAGAACTGCAAGCCCAATTTAATATCACCCAATGGCTTAGAATAGCAGCCGGGATGGGTTTTATTTATGCAGGGGGATTAAATGAAATTAATATCTATTTCAATAACTCGTCCCCTTTTTCATCACCTACTTTTTGTGCAAAACTTCTCGTTGGCAAATTTTAATTAAATCTCAATGAATATTTTACTAGAAATCACCAATCATAAAAGAAAAGAAATAGAAAACATAAAAGGGAAAAATTTAGCTTATTGGGAATCATTTCCTGATTTTGGTAGAGAAACAATTTCTTTAAAAAAGCTTTTAGATGCCCAAACTAGCAAGGGAATTATAGCCGAGTTTAAAAGAAAATCGCCTTCAAAAGGTATTTTTGATGCAAATGCCAAACCTGAAATCATCACAAAAGGTTATGTAGATGCAGGAGTATCGGCTCTTTCTATTTTAACCGATTACACGTATTTTGGAGGTGGCATTCCTGATTTGTTGTCGGCACGAAAAACCAATCCTTTTACGCCTATTTTGAGAAAAGATTTTATTGTAGATACATCTCAAATTTATGAAGCCAAAGCCATCGGAGCAGATGTTGTTTTACTTATCGCAGCATCATTAAGTCCGAAAGAAGTACATGAGTTTGCCGTTTGTGCCAAAAAATTAGGCTTAGAAACCTTACTTGAAGTAAAAGAAAAAAGTGAAGTAGAGCCTTATTTGAACGAATATATAGACATCATTGGGGTAAACAATAGAAATTTGGAGGATTTTACTGTTGATATTAATCGTTCGGTAGAAATATCGGGTATTTTACCTCAAAATATGACCCGAATTTCAGAAAGTGGCATTAGCAAACCTGAAGCCATTATTCATTTAAGAAAAAGTGGATTTACTGGTTTTTTAATAGGAGAAGCTTTCATGCAAACCAAAGACCCAATCGGAAATTGTGAGAAATTGATAGGGATGATTTGATTGTTTTTATTAGTCATAAAAAAATAAGATAAAAAAACTGCCTACAATTTCTCGTAGGCAGAAAGGAATTTAACCTATTTTTTGATGATCACAGTTCTTGAACCTACAATGCTAAAAGTAATACCAGATATAAGCATATCTACAAAATTTGTTCTGAAATCAATAGTATAATCAGTTGCACCACCAGCTAAAGCTTTTGTATCTACCTCAGAAATTCTATTCATAAGTATGTACCAAGATTTTCCTCTTGCTGCTTCAGTAGTACCACCTTTTCCTACAACAGCTGTGTTGATCATACACGATTGTAAGCTAAGCATTGAGCCGATTAAGGCGATTGTAATAATAGATTTTTTCATTATAAAATTGTTTAATTGATTAATTATACAAAATTATAAAATAAAACGTTTTATGCACAACTTTTTAAAAATTAATTTTTTTATTTTATTATACTCCACTTTTTAAGCTCATTAAGTTTCAACAATGCCTCTACAGGCGTAATAGCATTGATTTCTATCTGACCCAATATTTCTTTGATTTTCAGATATGAAGGGTCATTGGCTTCAAAAAGGCTAAGTTGGTACTCTTTTTTGGTGATTTTCGATATTTTTTCGGTAGTAGTTTGGTCTTTGGTTTGCTCCAACTGACTTAAAATTTCTTGAGCCCTGATGAGAATTTCATTAGGCATTCCTGCCATTTGGGCTACATTGAGCCCGAAGCTATGCCCACTTCCGCCTTCTTTCATTTTTCTTAAAAAAATCACTTTGTTATCCCATTCTTTTACTGAAACATGGAAGTTTTTTACCCGAACTAATTTTGAAGCTATTTGGTCAAGTTCATGGTAATGGGTTGCAAAAAGTGTTTTTGCCTTACCTTTTTTATTTTCATGTAAATATTCTACAATTGCCCAAGCGATGGAAATACCATCATAAGTACTTGTTCCCCTGCCAATTTCATCCAAAATAATTAA
>JAAFJZ010000141.1 GCA_013298205.1 Cytophagales bacterium | reverse complement strand
TGGCAAGTGCATCTAAAATTCTTGTGTAAGGCATTATTTCAGTAATTACTTTGTCTATACTTTTGCCCCACTTTTTTCGGTAGGCTATCAAGTCGTTTAAAGCGATTTGGTTGTGCTCTTTACTTGCATTTACACTTCCTATCAAAACTTGGTTCATAAGCACCATTTGTTGCATAAGGTCTCCACCCATAATCTCTACGGGTCTGCCTACACCCGGAATTCCTGTGAGCACATAAATTCCGTTTACACCCAAAGCATCAATCAAATCAAATTCTAATTTGGCTACACCCGTAGCTTCAAAAATCATATCAATTTGTCCTATTTGGTCATCTATTTTATCTGTTTGAACGAGCTTGTCATTTATATATTTTCCTCCAATTTCTTTTAATAAACTGGGTCTAGTGGAGTTTTCATCTACTATATCCATGCCAATTACTTCTGCACCTCTTAATCTTAAAGCAAATGCACCAAGCAAACCAATTGGACCTAAACCAACTACCAAAACTTTTTTTCCTTCTAAATAAGTGTCATATTTTTCTCCTGGCAGTCTAGCAGACTGAACGATTAATGATTCTACTATTGCTTTTATAGAGACAGATAACGGCTCAGTTAGTACAGCAATATCGGCTATTTCATTGGGCACTTTTAAAATAAATTCTTCTTTATCTACAACATATTCAGTCATGTAACCATCTCTCATTTTAATTCCTCGTTCAGTATATTTTTTTGAGCTACACATATCACTTCTTTCATGAAAACAAGCTTTACATTCCCCACACGGTCTGCGAACAATGAATAAGGCATAATCACCAACTTTTACTTTACTTACCGAGCTTCCCACTTCATGTACAATTCCTAACATTTCATGTCCAATTACCAATTCTTGGCTACCTTCTGGAGCATCTGCTCTTCCACCATTTGCGATTTCACGGTCAGTACCGCAAATTCCAACTTGGGTAATTTTAATTTTTATTTCATCAGGTGAAGATATAAATGGTTCGTCTCTGTCAATGATGTTTACAATTTTAGATGTAGGTATGGTTGCGATTGCTTTCATTTTGTGAGTTTGAATAATTGATTTTAATATTTAAGATTATGAATGAGTTCGGTAATGAGACCTGTCCAACCTGTTTGGTGACTGGCACCTAAACCTTTGCCATTGTCTCCATTAAAATATTCAAAAAACTGTACATAGTTTTTAAAGTGTGGGTCATTTTGCATTTTAAAATTTTCTCCAAGAAAAGCCCTTTTTCCTTCATTATCTTTTGTGAAAATAGAAATAATTCTTAATGATATGGCTTCTGAAACTTGTTTTAGATTAAGTAAATTACCAGAATGGGTTGGGTATTCTACTTTAAAATCATCTCCATAATATTCATAAAATTTATTTAATGATTGAATCAAAAGAAAATTTACAGGAAACCAAATTGGGCCACGCCAATTTGAATTTCCTCCAAAAAGAAAAGAATCGGATTCAGCAGGATTATAATTTACTTTATAAATTTCTCCGTTTACATCAAATTCATAAGGATTTTCTTTGTGAAATTTAGATAGCGCTCGAATACCAAATTGAGATAAAAACTCATTTTCATCGAGCATTTTATTCAATAACCTTTTCATTCTGTGTCCTCTGAGTAAAGAAAGCAATTTTGTTTCATTTTTGCCACCCACATCCCATCTTGAAATTAAGGATGCAAGTTCGGGTTTATTTTGAATGACATATTCTGCTCGTCTTTTAAAGATAGGCAATTGATTTAAAATATCATTTCCCAAAATTTCTACCGCATACAATGGCAAAAGACCTACCATAGACCTTACTTTTAGTCGCATTCCTTCCTTATTGTTGGGCAAATGCAAATAATCGTAAAAAAACTGGTCCTCTTCATCCCAAAGATTAACGTTACTTTTTCCAACCGCATTGAGGGCTGCTGAAATAGAAAGAAAGTGTTCAAAGAATTTGGAAGCCATATCTTGGTAATGGGGCTTTGTTGCCGAAATTTCAGTAGCGATTTTGAGCATATTTAAAGCATACATTGCCATCCAACTTGTGCCATCAGCTTGCTCAATCGTACCTCCTGTAGGAAGTGGGCTGCTTCTGTCAAAAACACCAATATTATCTAAACCTAGGAAACCACCTTCAAAAATATTATTTCCTCCCGAATCTTTTTGGTTTACCCACCAAGTGAAGTTCAAAAGAAGTTTATGAAATATTTTTTCCAAAAATTCAATATCTCCCACCCCATTATTTGCTTCTTTTTCTATTTTATATACTTGATAGGTAGCCCAAGCGTGTACAGGAGGATTTACATCTCCAAAATTCCATTCATAAGCCGGAATCTGCCCGTTGGGATGCATATAGTATTCTCGCAAAAGTATTTCGATTTGCCTTTTTGCAAAAGCAGAATCCAACCGAGCCAAAGGTAAAGTGTGAAATGCCAAATCCCATGCGGCATACCATGGATATTCCCATGTATCGGGCATAGAAATGATGTTTTCATTATTTAAGTGTTCCCAGCGAGAATTTCTCCCATTTTTCCTAGATTCTGGAGGAGGAATTTGAGAAGGATCGCCATTTAGCCAATCTTTTATATTGAAATAATAAAATTGTTTGCTCCAAAGCATTCCTGCATAGGCTTGTCTTTGAATAAGTTTTAAATCTTCATTGGGAACATTTTTTTGTAAATTGGAATAAAAATCATCCGCTTCTAATCTTCTTTTTTCAAAAATTAAATCAAAATCTTTAAATTCATTATTTGAAATAGAATTGCATAATCTTAATTTGATTTCTACTTTATTTTGTGCTTTTATACTTTTATTGAAATGAAAGGCTGCTTTTGTACCTGTTTTATTTGAATTGACTGCATTTTTATTTCCACTTACTACAAAATCATTGATGCCATCTTTACAAAAAGAACTTTTGTTTTCAACGTTGTAGAGCTTAGAAGTATTGGTTTCGTTTTCACAAAACAAAGATTCCACATTTTCTTCTGCTACGAGAAATAAGTTTCCCAATTTATTATGGCTCATGTTAATGCAATTTTTACTTTCTTCCGATAAGAGTGGTTTGTAAGAATCATAACCCCAAGCCCAGGTGTTTCTAAACCAAATTTGTGGCAAAATACTTAGAAAAGCATCTTCTTTTGCTCTGTTGAATGCAGTGATTTTAATTAAAATATCTTCTTCACTGGCTTTGGCATACTCAATAAAAATATCAAAGTATTTGTCTTCATTAAAAATTCCAGTATCTATTAATTCAAATTCTGGGTCTAATTTGCCACGATTTTTATTTTCTTTTTTGAGCTGATCATAGGGGAAGGCTTGCTGCGGGTATTTATAAAGCATTTTCATGTATGAATGAGTAGGAGTGCTGTCTAAAAAATAATACAACTCCTTACAATCCTCACCATGATTGGCTTCTTCACCAGTGAGTCCAAACATTCTTTCTTTTATTATGGCATCTGCTCCGTTCCAAAATCCTAGTGAAAAACACAAAATTTGTTTGCTATCGCTTAAACCTCCGATTCCTTCCTCACCCCAACGGTAGGTTTTGCTTCTGGCATGTTCATGGGGCAAATAGTTCCAAGCTGAGCCATCAGAACTGTAATCTTCTCGAACAGTTCCCCATTGTCTTTCAGTTAAATAAGGTCCCCATTTCTTCCATTGGGTATTTGTTTCAGTTGATTTTACCCTTAATTGCTCTTGGTTTGCCATGATTTTACACTAATTTTTGCTAGTACATTATCTCAAATTTATAATTTTTTTTTTATTTTCTTCATGATTTTAAGTAATAATTACAACAGGTAAATGTTTAATTTAATACCTGAGTACGTATTGTAAATTTTTTATTGATAGCAAATTTCGAATTAAGTCGATTTTATCTACTTGTTTTATTTGAACTTAACTATCAAACTAAATTTGGATGTTCATTTTTTAATAAATTACAGAAAATTACAAAATCATGATTACTTTTAACGAAAGTTTTAATTTTGCCTAATTTATGATTTCCCACACAATTTCAATCAGCAAAACCATAGCATCTGAGCTTTTATCTATTGGTGCCATAAAATTAAGTCCTGAAAAACCCTTTAAATGGGCTTCTGGATGGAATTCACCCATATATTGTGATAAT
Source organism: Cytophagales bacterium (assembly GCA_013298205.1). Taxonomy (GTDB): domain Bacteria; phylum Bacteroidota; class Bacteroidia; order Cytophagales; family UBA9547; genus JAAFJZ01. The sequence continues at coordinate 2,403 of JAAFJZ010000141.1, read as the reverse complement.
AGATTGAGTTTATCTTATCCACCATTAAGAAATTTAATCAAAAATGCACTTGCAGCAGAAATTTTAATGCATTTTCCACAAGTAGAAGCTATTTCTGGAGTAGCCACAGCCGGCATACCGCAAGGGGCTTTGGTAGCAGATTATTTGAATTTGCCATTTAGTTATGTGCGCTCAGCTCCCAAAGGGCATGGAATGACCAATGTGATAGAAGGGAAAGTAGAAAAAAATCAAAAAATTGTAGTTATAGAAGACTTGGTTTCTACAGGAAGCAGTTCTTTGAAAGCCGTAGAAGATTTGCGCAATGCGGGAGCTGATGTATTGGGAATGGTTTGTATTTTCACCTATCAATTTCGTTTGGCAAGCGAAAATTTTGCAAATCAACATGTGGAATTGAAATCTCTTTCAGACTACACTTCGCTTTTGGAAGTGGCTCAAGAGAAGCAAATCATTGCAGCAAGTGATTTTGAAATGCTTTCGCAATGGAGACAAGATCCGGCCAATTGGAGGAAATAAATATATTTCTCCCTTCAAAAATTATCAAAAAGCAACTAAGTAGCTTCAATTTGCACTTGGTTTCAAGAAAAATATAATAGTTTTGTGATTCTAAACCGAAATTTTAATTAGAATGAAAGATTTCATTTCCGTAAATGATGTGCCTGATATAAATAATTTAGTGCAAGATGCGCTTCATTATAAAAATAACCCGATGGTAGATAAAAATTTGGGTTATGCCAAAACCATAGGTTTGATATTTTTAAATCCCAGTTTACGTACTCGATTGAGCACCCAAAAAGCCGCTATGCAATTGGGAATGAACGTAATGGTGATGAATATGGATAAAGAAGGCTGGTCTTTGGAAACCCAAGAAGGCGTAGTAATGGACCACAACACAGTAGAACACATCAAAGAAGCTGCAGGTGTAATGGGGAAATATTGTGATATTATAGGCATTCGTTCGTTTCCCAAACTTATTGATAGAGAGGAAGATTATAGCGAAGATTTCTTTCTTAAATTCAAAAAATATGCAGGTGTTCCCATCGTAAGTTTAGAATCTGCAACCAGACATCCTTTGCAATCTTTAGCTGATATTATCACGATTTCTGAGCAAACCCAGCACAAAGATCCAAAAAAAGTAAAAGTAGTTTTGACATGGGCACCACATATTAAGCCTTTACCTCAAGCAGTAGCCAATTCGTTTTCAGAATGGGCGGTAAAAGCAGGCTTTGATTTCACGATTACCCATCCCAAAGGGTATGAATTGGCACCCGTATTTGCGAAAAATGCACACGTAGAACATGACCAACAAAAAGCACTTGAAGGAGCAGATTTTATTTATGTAAAAAATTGGTCTAGCTATAATGATTATGGAAAAGTGCTTACAGCAGATAGCAACTGGATGCTTACAGACATGAAAATAAAAAATACAAACCAAGCCAAAGTCATGCATTGTTTGCCCGTAAGAAGAGGAATCGAGCTTTCTGATGAAATCCTAGATGGACCCAACTCTTTGGTTTTGCAACAAGCAGAAAATAGAGTTTGGGGCTGCCAAGCTGTTTTGAAAAATATTCTCAAAACCCTGTAGATTATTTTTTGTAATTTTGAATTATAAATTTAGTAAAATATGAGTTTGACCCAAGAAGACTACCAAAATGAAAGCCAGCTCACAATTGAGGAAAATTGGGAGAAACTTTTGGTTTCTTTAAAATCAAGTTTAAACAGTAAACCAGATGTAAAAGTTGTGCTTTTTTTGATTGGCGTACAAGAATTAGGAAAAGGGGCTAAGGTTTTTTCAAAAGAAGAAAAACAAGATTTAATTCATATTGCAGTTTGTAAGATTTTGAGCCTTTCTGGCTATTTCGAACTCGAAGGTACAGATACAGAAGGTTGGCCAAAATGGAAAGAGGCTCTGCCTATGCCCTTTCTTTCAGCCATAGACCAAGAACTTTTTCTAAAATACCACATTTTAGAATATTTTTCAGAACAAAATATTTATCAATAGTATTTTAAGTATTTAAAGATGAGCATTTTACGAAAAATGTTTTTGCTCATCTGCTTTTTAAATTCTTTTCAACTACATGCCCAAAAAATCAGGAAAACAGAAATTGATTTAGAAATGTTTGTAAGGGATTTGTTCAAAACCCAAGAATCAAATATTCCTTATGAAGATTTGTATGAATCCTTGTTTCAATATTACCGCCAAGCTCTAAACCTCAATACTGCTTCAGCAGACGAGTTGAGAAGCTTATTTTTGCTCAATGAAGCCCAAATTCAAAACTTGATAAAATACATTGAGAAAGAAGGCAAATTGCTCACCATGTATGAGTTGCAAAGAGTAGAAGGTTTTGCGGAAGCAGATATTCGTAAATTGCTTCCATTTGCAGATTTGGGAAATGATGAAATTAA
>JAAFJZ010000139.1:4920-6536 GCA_013298205.1 Cytophagales bacterium | reverse complement strand
TAAAATGGGTTCATTTATATTTGCCCTTAAATCCATCCCAGCTGAGTCTAAAGTTTGAAAACTGGGTAAATCATGTTTTGAGTTGTTTATAATCTGAACTTGTAACATTATTTTTTATTGAAAAGAATTTGCTAAAACACCATTTTTGAAAAATTTCCTGGCTTACTTTCCGACAAAATGAATGCACCCCAAAATATTGGATTTTGAAATTGAGGATTATTTTTTAATGTTTGCTTTGAATCTCTTAATGCTTTCCTAAAATCTCCACCATTGTTTAGTAATAGCTCATAAAAAGTTTTCATTAAAAGCATTGTGGCTTCGTCATTTACTTTAAATAAACTTATTACTACTGCTTTTGCTCCTGCTACCATAAAAGCTCTTTGAAGTCCATATACTCCTTCACCAGATTCTACTTTTCCTCTTCCCGTTTCACAAGCGCTTAACACAACCAAGTTGGTATTAGAAAAATTCAAATCCATTACTTCACTTGCTGTCAAAATTCCTGGACTTCTATTCACGTACGATTGTTCTTTGTCAGCTAAAATATCTCCAGCATTACTCAATAAAAGACCAGAATTTAACATAGGATTTCCTGTTAATTCATTCGTCCCTTCCTTTTTATCAGTAAAATAACCATGCGTAGCAATATGTAAAATACTCGGTTGAACAATGTTTTTAGTTGTATCTTCTGTAATTTGTGCTCCCAACATAGCCACTGTTTGATATGATTTTGCTTTAAAAATCTTGTCAATTTCAATAATTTCGTTTTCAGCGCCTACTAATGATGGAATTTCATTTTTCGCACTTCGTTTTTCATAAAAGTTAGGATTTCCTAGAAAATAAAAAGTTCCTTTATTATTTATAGTGTTTTTAGACTTTTTATCATCTTTTTTGGCGGGTTTAGGTACTATATCTTTGGTGTTACCCACAAAAACAAATTCATTTTGGTCTATTGCATAAATTTTGTTTTTAGGATTCGAAAGCATTTCAGGATTTAACTGGTTATAAACTCCATCTAATGAGAGAAAAAGAGTATTTCCATCTGGAATACTTGATTTTATAGGCTCCCAATAAGAATTGTATGAGGAGTAATCTTCTTGTTTAAGTATTGTGGCGTTTCTGTAATATTTGAATTTTTTAGTTTCCAACTCTTTTCCATTTTCTAATAAAACAGCTTTTGGCCCTTCTTTAGATTTTTCATTTAATAAAAGCGACATATAAATAATCGAATCAGAAAAAGTATTAGTAAAATACCTAAATCTAATCATTTCTATAGCTGTTTGTTTGGGAGCAAGTGATCTATAAACATCGTTCCAATCTATAATTTTTGAGCTTAACTCTATATTTCCATTGGTTTTATCACTAAGACTTACTTCAATTTCTTCTATTTCTTTTTGAATATCTGTAAGCGAAATCTTATCTTCGTCTAGTTGGGCTTTTGGCAAATTAGAAGCCGACAAATAACTTTCTTTTAAATTAATCCAGTTTTTGTAATCTCTTATTAAAGTGCTATCTTTTGAACCAAATACAAAAGTCCTGATACTTGCATCGCTACTTAAAAGAAGACCTTTAGTATTAAGAGTGTAAGAATAAACTTTTTTTAATATTTGGTTTTT
>JAAFJZ010000139.1:0-4910 GCA_013298205.1 Cytophagales bacterium | reverse complement strand
GGTTTTTATTTTTTTGAGATTGTCTGTAAGCTATAGAATTATAAAACTCAAACTCTGGTTTGTATGCCGCCCAAAAATTAACTTTTTGAGCAAAACTAAGTACTGGAAAGTTTAGCTGTGTAAATTTTAATCTTTGGTCTAAAACTTCTTCTGTAATTTTGGCTGCCGCATCTAAATCGTTGTTGATATATTTTACTTTAGCCAGCCCAATTTTGGCAAATAAAGCATTGGGGTGGTTAGAAGAATAGAGACGAGAAAAAATATTTTGTGCTTTTTGATATTGGGTTTCAGAAACTGCATATCTTTTTTGTGCCATAAAACCTTCTGCTCTCAACATACAAATTTCTGCTTGGTAGCTACTCTCTTTTCCAAGTTTTAAGTCCCAAATTTTCTCAGCTTCATCCATAGCCGAATATGCCAATTCAAATTTAGATTTAGTTATATAATACTTTGCTTGTTTATTTAAAAGTAAAGCATAGTTTGCCGTTTTTTTGCCAATACTAGCCTCAAATATGTTTTTTACTTTTTCAAAGAGCGATTCGATTTCTGTTTCTTTTCCAGATTTAGTTGAAATTAAGTCTATTTTGTCAAGTAGAATCATGGCCAAATTAGGATGGTTTTTGCCATAATATTTTGATGTTAGGTTGATTGCTTTATCAAAATTAAGATTTGAAGCTCTATAATCTGAAATTGTTTGAAGATATTTCGCAAATAGTCTGTGGTATTTTATATGTAAATAATTTGTATCAGGATGAAACTTTTTTAAATTTTCTTCAACTTTCTTTAAATTTTTCTCTGCATCATTTAGCTCTCCATTTTTAATTTTTAAGTCCACCAAATGAAGCAAAAAAAGCGCCATAGATGATTTTTCTGAAGGATTGTTTTCTTCTAGCTTCAAAATCCCTTCTTCAATCATTTTACTCGATTTGTTTAGGTTTTCATTGCTTTCATATTTTGTACTTACCAAATTGTATAAAATCAATTTTTTCTTGAATGAAGTTTTTTCATTATAAATGTCTAAAGGGCTGGTTTTGGAAATTAAATTATTAGCTTTCTTATATTCTCCAAGAATTACATACAATTCATTTATAGCTTCTAAAGCTTTAAAAGCATAAAAATCAGTTGAACGTTGGAGCTTTTTTTCTGATTTAATAATTTCATCTGTAAGTGTAACAAGTTTTTGATATTTTTCATTTTCGTACTGCTTTTTGGCATATAATGCAGTAAAATATGCTGTTCTATTCAAATCATAGTCGTTAGCTTTGCTCAATTTATATGCTTTTTCACTGTAAAGAAATGCACTATCTTTCATGTTTTTCTCAGTGAAAATATCAATAAAAAGATGAAAATAATCAAGTCTTTTTAATGAGTTAGGGTGTAAGTTAGGAGAAATAAATGAGTATAAATTTTGAAGATCTTTAAGACTTTTTGACAAATTGAGTTGAGAATCATAATTTACACTTAAAGCTTGTAAAGATTTTAGATTTAGATTATTCCCTTTTTTGCCTTCTATGATTTTGTAAATAGTTGAAATCGAATCATTATAAAGTTTTGTTTTTTTATAATCACCTTTGTTTATAGAGGCTAAATAGCTTAGTTCCAAAACATCACATTTATCTAAATGAAATTCTGGAAAGCAAGAAAACGTGTTTATAAGCTTAGATTTTTTTTCAAATATGTCAGCATAATATCCTGATTGTATATTTTCTGCTAATTTAAGTTTTTGAATAGCTACTCGAAATGGATTTACATTGTCCGTTTCAGCAAATGCTAACATGTCTATTCTTCTAAAAAGCTTTTTATATTCTGCGTAATCACCTGTATAAAGTTCGGCTAAGGTTGCATAATAAAGGGCGTTAAATTTTTTTAAATCTGCTTCGTGATGTGAGTTTGAGTTGTATGCTTTTAAATATGACTCTTTTGATAAACCAAATTGTTTTTTTGCAAAATAAATATATCCCATTACATCATGGTAATAATGAATCGCAGGATTGCTTGAAAAAGAGCCCGTTTTGCTTGCTAAAGTTTTTAATATATTAATACTACTATCTGAAACTGAATAGTTTCCAAATTCAAAATTTGCAATTGCCTTTTCAGCATAAAGGGCAGAAACAAATTCTTTTCCAATTTCTTTCTTTACATGTTTGATTACCCATTCTACTGGAATTTTGTTTAATAATTTTATTCCTTCATTGTTTTCACCGATCATTCTTAGGTTTCTTGCATAATAAAAATTGAATTGTACAATTTCAAGTTCTGAAAGTGAATCTTGACTTTGGGAAAGTTTTTCAAATAAATTATTTGCTTTTTTGAAAAGTCGTCTATTGTGTGCATTCAAAGCAAGATATAGCATGCAAGTATGTTTTGCATGTTTGATTTTCATTGTATCGTAACTGTGCCAAGCATTTTTTGCTACTCGAAGGTATTTTTCTGCTAATTTAAAATCATAGTGATAATACGCTGCTTCGCTAAGTAATGTATTTATAACTATAAAATCTGTTGGATCATTTTTGAGTTTTAATTTTCTCTCTCCTAAAAGCATAACCTCTTCGTATTCTCCCTGCCTTATGAGATTTTGCATTTTTTGATAAAAAAGTTGAGATGGATTATTGTCTTTTACTTCAGCAAAAACAGGATATATAATTGTGAAAAGAAAAATATAAAGCCCAATCGTACTTATTAAATATAAGTTATTTTTTTTGGATTTCATTAAAATTATTTATTTTTTTTAGTAAAGAAATCATCCATTCTAATAAAAAGGTTCAGTTCGTGTGCGCCAAATGGTTGGGCTGAACTTTTGCTAGAAGCTATCATAAACTCATATCCATACATAAATTTAATCGCACTACTTACATAAAAACCTGCCATCAATGCTAATCCTCCGTATTGTGTATTGAAATTGGGCCCTACCCAGAAGTAATCTGTAATTTCTGCTAAAAGCGAAATATCAGCACGAAAAGGTAGATTTATATTATTTACCATATTGTTGTAATAATATAGTTTCAAGTTAGGATACAAACGAAAACCATCAGTAATTTTAAATTTATAACCTCCCATTAAGGTAAAATTTCTGTTTTTTTCAAATATACTTTTGTTTAAATCTGGGGCTGACTTATTTTGATTAATTGAAAATAAGTCGGGCAAACCTAAGCTTACGTAGTACCTTCTTCCATATAAGTGAAAACCCGTTCCAAACTTAGGGTAAACAAACTGAAGATTTGAGTTCAATTGGTCGCCTGTATCCCAAACTTTAGCCACTTTTGAAGCATCATAAGTATATGAAGTAAGCCCAACTCTCAATCCCATACCCAGTTTTACTTTTGAATTTATTCTAAGTATATAAGAATAATTTCCTCCAAATTCAGTATAACTATTTGCACCTATAGATTCATAATTTATAAATGCTCCTGCTGACATAGAGTTTTTCATAAACCTTAAATCTGCCCATGAATAATTTGTAATTGGCGCACCTGAAAGACCAAGCCATTGAAAACGTGTGGCAATAGAAACATTGAGGTCATTATCCATCGTTCCCCCGGCTCCTGGATTGTACAAGAACTGATTGAACATGTAGTTGTTGAGCTGTGGAAGCTGTTGAGCCGATAATTGTAAACAACAAAGGCAAAGTAAGTAAAAGTATAACTTTCTAAACATAATGAAGAATAGATTTAACCACGAATTTACTAAAATGATTTGAAAATATATGCTTTTTTAATTTTTTGTTGTGAAAATATATGCTAAAAATTTTAATTTGTAACTTATTTAAGTTATAAATGTATTTTATTGTGCCCAAAAAGCTGCTTTGTTTTTTTTTTAAAAATCTTGACAGATCTTAAAAGAAATATTTTAAAAATAAATCCTCAAAAATTGATTTGAGGATTTATTAAAATTATAGGTATAAATTATCTTTTCGCAAAAAATAATTTAAGCCAAAGCGGTTTCTAGCTTTTTGCTTAACAAAGCCTTGGGCACTACACCTACTTGTTTATCAATTACTTCACCATTTTTAAAGACCAATAAAGTAGGTATGCTTCTTACACCATATTTACTAGACATAATCGGGTTGTTATCTACGTTTACTTTACCTATAACTGCTTTTCCTTCAAAATCATGAGCCAATTCTTCTATCACTGGTCCTATCATTTTACAAGGTCCACACCATTCTGCCCAAAAATCTACTAAAACTGGTTTGTCAGATTGTATCACTTGCTCAAAGTTACTGTCGGTTATTTCTATTGCTTTTCCCATTGTATTGTTATTATTTTAGTACAATAATAGAATTAAATCTCTAAAAGTTCAAAAAAAGTATTTTTTTACCAATTAAGCGAATCAATGTGGAAATCTACCAAACTCTTTTCACAAACATAAATCGCTCTTTGAAATATGCAACAGTCAAATCGTCTTTGCGAATTCCTTTGCTACTAGAGGCGTGAACAAAACTAATATTGCCTTGTTTGTTTTCAATAACAATCCCCACATGACCCGCTTCTTTGCTTTTTTTATCTGAGCCTTTAAAAAAAATTAAGTCGCCTTTTTGGGCATCATTTTGCGCAATCCATTTCCCAATTTTTGCTTGGTCGGCAGAGCGATTCGGTAAAACTATACCCACTTGATTAAAAATATAAAAGGTAAAACCTGAGCAGTCAAAACCAGATGGAGTGTTGCCACCGAGTTTATACTTTACGCCTATTTGTTTATTGGCTTTTTCTATAAGCTTGTCGCTTTTGCCATCTGGATCCTTGTTGCGAGATTGGGAACTTGAAGCATTTCTGTTTGAAGTTTTTGCAGGTTTTGATGCTTGATTTGGAGAAGATGGTTTACAAGAAAATATTAAAAAAGGTATTAATAAAAAGAGTGGCTTTCCGTTTCTCATTAAATTTCAGAAGTCAATTCTTGTGATATTGAGTTTC
>JAAFJZ010000014.1 GCA_013298205.1 Cytophagales bacterium | reverse complement strand
TAAAAAAGCGATTACTAAGGTTTTATACGGTAAAGGTTATATTCAAAATTATAAATTTGAAGATAATGCTGTTCAAGGAATAATAAAAATAGCTTTGAAATACGATCCTTTAACTAAAAAATCTGCTTTTGAATCACTTCAAAGAATCAGTAAACCAGGTTTAAGAAAATATGCTGCTTCTGATAACCTTCCAAGAGTTTTAAATGGTTTAGGTATTGCAGTTTTGTCTACATCCAAAGGTGTTATGTCTGATAAAGAAGCAAGAAAATTAAATATAGGAGGAGAAGTAATCTGTTACGTATATTAATATGTCTAGAATAGGAAATAAAGTAATTAATTTACCTGCGAAGGTTGAAGTTAGCATTGATAAATCAAACCTAGTTAAGGTAAAAGGACCTAAAGGTGAATTATCTAGAAAAATATCAGATGTCATTTCATTAAATGTATCTGGTTCTGATGTTAGTTTGGTTCGCCAAAACGATAATAAATCTACTAAAGCTTTACATGGTCTTTATAGATCTTTGATTTATAACATGGTAGTTGGTGTTTCAGATGGTTTTAAGCATAATTTGGAGTTGGTAGGTGTTGGTTTTAAAGCATCTTCTGTAGGAAGTGTTTTAGAGCTTAGTTTAGGTTACTCACACAATATATTCTTTTTATTGCCTGAAGAAGTAAAAGTTAGCACTACAACTGAAAAAGGTCAAACTCCTAAAATTATAATGGAGTGTATTGATAAAGAATTATTAGGGCAAATGTCCGCAAAAATAAGATCATTAAGGAAAGTAGAACCATACAAAGGTAAAGGTGTACGTTTTGTTGGTGAAACGATTAGAAGAAAAGCAGGTAAGACTTCAGCTAAATAAATCATGTCTCATAAATTATCAAGAAGAAAACGTATTCATTTATCAATACGTAACAAAATTAAAGGTTCTACAGAAAGACCTAGATTATCTGTTTTCAGAAGTAATACTGATTTATTTGCTCAGATTATAGATGACAACAAAGCTGTAACAATTTGTTCTGCATCATCAAAAGCTGTAACATCAAAATTGACTACTAAAGTTGATTCAGCAAAAAATATTGGATTATTATTAGCTAAAGCAGCTTTAGAAAAGGGTGTTTCAAAAGTAGTATTTGATAGAGGTGGTTATTTATTTCATGGTAGAGTAAAAGCTTTAGCAGAAGGAGCAAGAGAAGGTGGATTACAATTTTAATCAAGCATTATGAGTCAATTAAAAAATATTAAAGCAAACGAAGTAGAACTTAAAGAAAAAGTTGTTGCCATAAATCGTGTTGCTAAAGTTGTAAAAGGTGGTAGAAGATTTAGTTTCTCTGCTATTATAGTTGTAGGAGATGGAAATGGTGTTGTTGGTTATGGTTTAGGTAAAGCTAATGAGGTTACTGATGCGATTTCTAAGGGCGTAGATGATGCTAAAAAGAATTTGATAAAAGTTCCTGTTTCAAAAGGAACAGTTCCCCATACGGTTTTAGGCAAATATAGTGGAGGTTTGGTTTTAGTAAAACCAGCTTCTGCGGGTACAGGTGTAATTGCTGGTGGTGCTATGAGAGCTGTTTTTGAAAGTGTTGGAATCAAAGATGTTTTGGCTAAATCAAGAGGTTCTTCTAATCCTCATAATGTTGTAAAAGCAACATTTGATGCTTTATCAAGAATGAGAGATCCTTATACTATAGCTCAACAAAGAGGTGTAACAATCGAAAAAGTTTTCAAAGGATAATTATGGCTAAAATTACAGTTAAACAAATAGCATCAACTATTGATCACCCTAATACTCAGTTACTTACTTTAAAGTCTCTTGGTTTAGGTAGAGTTGGAAAAACAAACGAAATTGAGGATTCTCCTTCAATACAAGGAATGATTAAAAAAGTAGCTCATTTAGTAGAGATTATATAAAATGCAATTACATAAATTAAAACCTGCTAAAGGTTCTATCAAAACATCAAAAAGAATTGGTAGAGGTCAAGGTTCTGGAAAAGGTGGTACTTCTACAAAAGGTCACAAAGGTGCCCAATCAAGAAGCGGTTATTCAAGAAAATTTGGTTTTGAAGGTGGTCAAATGCCTTTATATAGACGTTTGCCTAAATTTGGTTTTAAAAACCCTTTTAGAGTCGAGTATAAAGCTATCAATTTAGATTCATTGGAATCTTTGATTACTTCTGAAACAATTATTGATTTCGATTTTTATCATAAATTAGGTTTAGCTCAAAAGAAAGATAAAGTTAAAATCTTAGGAAGAGGTGATTTTTCTAAAAAAGTTACAATTCATGCTCATCAGTTTTCTGAAACTGCTAAAACTGCAATTGAATCTAAAGGTGGTAGCCTGATATTTATTGGTCATGAATAAGATAATCAACACGATTAAAAATATTTTTTCGATTGATGAGTTAAAAAACAGAATCATTAATACTCTTCTGTTTTTACTTGTATATCGATTAGGTTCTTTCATTGTTTTACCTGGAATCGATGCTACGAAGTTAGATAAAAAAACTACTGGTATATTTGGTTTATTAGATACAATTTTAGGTGGTGCTTTTAGTAATGCATCTATTTTTGCTTTAGGTATTATGCCTTATATATCTGCATCTATAGTTATTCAATTATTGTCAGTTGTAATGCCATATTTCCAGAAAATGCAGAAAGATGGTGAATCTGGTCGTAAAAGATTAAATCAAATTACAAGGTTATTAACGATTGTGATTACTTTATTTCAATCTACAGCTTACATTGCAGGAACGATTCCTCAAGATGCTATATTGATTGATAATGCTTTATTCACAATTTCTTCAGTTTTTATAATCACTGCTGGTACTATATTTTGTATGTGGATAGGTGAAAAAATTACTGATAAAGGTATAGGTAATGGTATATCTATGCTTATTATGATTGGTATTGTATCTCGTTTTCCTGGTTCAATTATATCAGAATTTGTTTCAAAAGAATTAAGTGGTTTATTATTATTTATTATAGAAATTGCTGTATTATTCTTCATTGTATTAGCAGTTGTAGCAATTACACAGGCTATTAGGAAGATTCCAGTCCAGTATGCTAAACAAGTCGTAGGAGGTAAAGTATATGGCGGTCAAAGACAATTTATTCCATTAAAATTAAATTCTGCTGGGGTAATGCCGATTATATTTGCACAATCAATTATGTTTTTACCTGCTATGTTAGCTTCTATTTGGTCTAATGACAGTGATATAGCTAATTACATTGGTACTATATTTTCTGATTATACATCTTGGCAATATAATTTATTATTTGCCACATTAATTATTGTATTTACTTTTTTTTACACAGCCATAACTGTAGATCCTAAGCAAATTTCAGATTCTATGAAATCTAATAATTCATTTGTACCTGGTGTAAAACCTGGGGAAGATACTATGGAATTTATTGATGTTATTTTAACTAGAATTACATTGCCAGGGGCTTTATCTTTAGCTTTAATAGCTATTTTACCTGCTATTGCTGTTCTTTTTGGTATTACTTCAGAATTCGCCCAATTTTATGGTGGGACATCATTATTGATTTTAATTGGTGTTGTTTTGGATACATTGCAACAAGTAGAAAGTTATCTTTTGATGAGAGAATATGAAGGGATGATGAAATCAGGTAAAATAGTGGGTAGATCCCAGTCATCATTAGAGGTAGTATAACTATATATGTCAAAACAATCATCCATTGAACAAGATGGAATTATATTAGAATCATTATCAAATGCTATGTTTCGAGTTGAACTAGCTAATGGTCATCAAGTTGTATCTCATATATCTGGCAAAATGAGAATGCATTATATTAAAATACTACCAGGGGATAAAGTTAAATTAGAGATGTCCCCCTATGATTTGAGTAAAGGGAGAATAATTTTCAGATATAAATAAACATACCATGAAGGTAAGATCGTCAATTAAAAAAAGAAGTGCAGATTGCAAAATCATTAGAAGAAAAGGCAAGTTGTACGTAATTAACAAAAAAAATCCACGTTACAAACAAAGACAAGGTTAAGATATGGCTAGAATTGCAGGTGTAGATATACCAGATAATAAAAGAGGAGAAATCGCTTTAACATATATATTTGGTATCGGTAGAAAATCAGCACAGTTGATATTAGATAAAGCTAATATTGATTTAAACATAAAAGCAAAGGATTGGAATGAAGAGCAAGCAACTGCTATTCGTAACATTATTACTAATGAGTTTATTGTTGAAGGTAGTTTAAAGTCTGAAGTTCAATTAAGTATTAAACGTCTTATGGATATTGGATGTTACAGAGGTTTGAGGCATAGAAAAGGTTTACCTGTTCGCGGTCAGAAAACTAAAAATAACTCTAGAACAAGAAAAGGTAAAAGAAAAACTGTTGCCAACAAGAAAAAAGCTACTAAGTAAGAATTAATAAAATGGCTCAAAAGAAAAAAGATAAAACCAAAAAAAGAATTGTTGTTGTAGAACCTTTTGGTCAGGTTCACATTCAAACATCTTTTAATAATATTATAATCGCTATTACTAACAGTTCAGGTCAAGTTATATCTTGGGCATCTGCTGGGAAAATGGGTTTTAAAGGTTCAAAGAAAAATACTCCTTATGCAGCTCAAACCGCAGCTCAAAATTGTGCTCAAGTAGCATTTGAGCAAGGAATGCGCAAAGCTGAAGTTTATGTTAAAGGTCCTGGTGCAGGAAGAGAGTCAGCAATAAGAAGTATTCAAAATACAGGTATAGAAGTTACAATCATTAGAGATGTAACACCTATGCCACATAACGGATGTCGTCCACCTAAAAGAAGAAGAGTTTAAGTCATGGCAAGATATACAGGTCCTAAAAGTAGAATTTCAAGAAAATTTGGTGAACCAATTTTAGGTTTTTGCAAAGCTTTGCAAAGAAAAAATTATGCTCCAGGTATTCATGGTAAAGGTAAGAAAAGAAAACAGTCTGAATATGCTGTTCAATTGTCAGAAAAGCAAAAAGCTAAATATACTTATGGTGTTTTAGAAAGACAATTTGCCAAAACTTTTGCAGAAGCAGCTAGAAAACAAGGTATTACGGGTGAAATCTTACTACAATTACTTGAGTCAAGATTAGACAATATAGTTTACCGTCTAGGTTTAGCTATTACCAGAAGAGCAGCAAGGCAATTGGTGCTTCATAAACATATTGAAGTTAATGAATCCATTGTTAATATTCCTTCTTATACTGTTAAACCAGGAGAGTTAATTTCTGTACGAGAAAAATCTAAATCTTTAGATACAATTGAAACCTCTTTGTCAACAAAAGGAACAAAAAGAATGTCTTGGTTAGAATGGGATCAAACTAAAATGACAGGAAAATACTTAAATGTACCAGACAGAGAAAGTATACCTGAAAACATTAAAGAACAGTTAATAGTCGAATTATATTCAAAATAAACAACATGGCAATACTATCATTTCAAATACCTGATAAAGTCGTTATGGAGAAAGCCGATGATTTTCACGGTTACTTCGAATTTAAACCGCTTGAAAAAGGGTTTGGCGTTACAATAGGAAATGCACTAAGAAGAATCTTACTTTCTTCTCTTGAAGGTTATGCAATAACTAGTTTGAGAATTCCGGGTGTTTTACATGAATTTTCATCTATTGAAGGTGTTGTAGAGGATGTGGCTCAAATTATTTTAAATCTTAAAATGATGAGATTTAAATTAATTGCTGATTTTCCTGAAGCTAGAATACACGCTACTGTTAAAGGTCAAAATACTTTTAAGGCTGGAGATTTCATGAAATTTTCAAATGCTTTTGAAGTCTTAAATCCTGACTTAGTAATTTGTAACTTAGATTCAAAATTAACTTTTGACATTGAGATTACAATCGAAAAAGGAAGAGGCTATATACCTGCTGATGAGCACAAAATGAATGACCAAAGTTTTGGTTTTATCCCAGTTGATTCAATATATACACCTATAAAAAACGTTAAGTATAGTATTGAAAATACAAGGGTTGAACAAAAAACTGATTTTGAAAAGCTTTTAATTGAAATTCAAACAGATGGTTCTATTCATCCAGAAGATGCATTGAAAGGTGCTGCTAGTATTTTGATTAAGCATTTTATTTTGTTTACAGATCAAAATATGACTTTTGAGACGGCTAGACCTGAAGAAGATGAAAAAGTAGATGAAGAGTATCTTCACATGAGGAAGCTACTTAAAACTTCTTTATCTGACTTAGATTTATCAGTTAGGGCATACAATTGCTTAAAAGCAGCAAATATTAGAACTTTAGGAGATTTAGCTTCTTTGGAAGTATCCGATATGATGAAATTTAGAAATTTCGGTAAAAAATCTTTGACTGAATTAGAGCAACTTATACAAGATAAAAATCTTTCATTTGGCATGGATATTGCTAAATATAAACTTAACGAGGATTAATTAGATGAGACACGGTAGAAAAATAAATCATTTAGGCAGAACCAATACACACAGATATGCTTTGCTTTCAAACTTAGCATCTTCTTTGATATTAGAAAATAGAATAGTTACAACTGTTGCCAAAGCTAAAGCTTTGAGAAAATATGTTGAACCATTAATTACAAAATCAAAAGTAGACTCTACACATTCAAGACGTACTGTTTTCTCTTTATTACAAAATAAATTTTCAGTAGATAAATTGTTTAGTGAGGTAGCTGATAAAGTTGCAAATAGACCTGGTGGATATACAAGAATAATTAAAACTGGTAACAGGTTAGGTGATAATGCAGAAATGTGCTTGATTGAATTGGTTGATTTTAACACTCTCTATACAAGTACTAAAGAGGTTAAAACTAAGACTAGAAGAAGCAGAAGAAGTTCTGGTACTTCTAAAGAAACTCCAACTGTTGATGTAACTCCAAGCCCAGAAGCTTAATTTAATTTATGAAAAAGGGGTTTTGAACCCCTTTTTTTTTGTATTTTATTGATTAAAAATTTAGTTTAAATACGATTATGGCTATTATAATTACGGATGAATGCATAAACTGTGGAGCTTGTGAGCCAGAATGTCCTAACACTGCTATTTATGAAGGTGGTGCATCTTGGACTTGGGCGGGTGGAACAAAACTAACTGAAGTTGGATTAGAAGATGGATCTGTTATTGACGCTAAATTATCTCAAACTCCTGTTTCTGACGAGTTTTATTATATTGTTCCTCATAAATGTACAGAATGTACTGGATTTCATGAAGAGCCTCAATGTGCTGCTGTTTGTCCTGTAGACTGTTGTGTTGATGATCCAGATATAAGAGAATCTTTAGAAGAGTTACAAGCTAAAAAAGAATGGCTTCATGCAGAAGTTTAATTTCTTTAAATTAATAAACCATCTTTCATCTCTAATTTTCTATCTGCTAAATTAGACAATTCTTTGTTGTGAGTTACAATCACAAAAGTGCAATTGAGTTGATTTCTTAAATCAAAAAATAATTGATGTAGCTCATTTGCATTACTAGAATCAAGATTCCCAGATGGTTCATCTGCAAATATTATGCTAGGTTCATTAATTAGAGCCCTTGCTACAGATGTTCTTTGTTGCTCTCCACCAGACATTTGAGATGGCTTTTGATATGCTTTATCTTTTAAACCCAATATTTCTAATAGTTCTTTTGCTTTTTTTACTACATCACTTTGTTTTTTTTTGCCAATAAAACCTGGCATACATATATTTTCTAAAGCATTAAATTCAGGAAGTAAATTATGAAATTGAAATACAAAGCCAATGCTTTTATTTCTGAAAATTGCTAAATCTTTTTCTTTCATTGAAAAAGGCGATTCACCAGCTATTTGTACTTTGCCGTTATCTGGTTTATCTAAAGTTCCCATAATATGTAACAATGTACTTTTCCCCGCTCCTGAAGAACCTACTATAGATACTATCTCCCCTTTTTGGACACTTAAATCAACTCCTCTTAATATTTTTATATCTTTATATGACTTGGTAACGTTTTCTAATATGAGCATAATGAGTTTGTTATTAAAAAATGGTTTATTTGATTGATTCTGTTTTTTTAATTTATAAAATTGAAATTAGATTATTTAAACCAAATTTCTGCTTCTTTATCGTCATATTGTGGACGTTTATCTTGATTTTTTATATAATTTGGAGTTTCTAAGTCTTTTGTTCTTCCATATTTTTTCAACATTCTTTTCCTAAGATTTTCTTTCTCTGTGTATGAGTTAACTACTTTTCCACCCATATATACAGCACTTGGGTGCATTCCTTTTTTACGCATGGCTACAACAAAATCTCCTTGATAATTCGCAGCTTCTTTATCTTTCATGCGCATTTTTTTCAGCTTTGCGTATAAAGTTGAAACAAGTATATCTCCTCTAAATTCTGATTGAACTTTATCTTTGGCTCTTCTCATTTTATCTCTTCCAAAATAAGCACTCATTTTAATAGAACCAGAGTATTCGCTTTGTTCTTTATCCTTATCTCTTCTCATTTTTTCTCGAGCAACTAAAACACTAATTGGAATAAAACCTTCATGGTTAGCTTGAGCTTTATCTTTTTCTCTTCTCATTTTATCTCTTCCTAAATAAGCGCTCATAGCTATAGAGCCAGAATATTCACTTTGTTCTTTATCTTTTTCTCTTCTCATTTTTTCTCTATCTAGCAATACTGTTAGAGGAATTCTTCCTGTAAATGATGATTGTGTTAAGCTATTTTCTTTACTTTTTTCTTTTAAATCCAAATAAGAGCGCATTGTAATATCACCTGAGCTATTTGAGCTTTCTTTATCTTTCTCTCTTCTCATTTTCTCTCTATCTAGCAAAACTGTTAGAGGAATTCTTCCTGTAAATGATGATTGGGTTAGGCTATTCTCTTTACTTTTTTCTTTTAAATCCAAATAAGAGCGCATTGAAATATCACCTGAACTATTTACACTTTCTTTGTCTTTTTCTCTTCTCATTTTTTCTCTATCAAGTAAAACAGTAAGTGGGATTTTTCCAGTAAAAGAAGATTGAGTTAAGCTATTTTCTTTACTTTTCTCTTTTAAATCCATATAAGATTGCATTGTAATGTCACCTGAACTATTTACACTTTCTTTGTCTTTTTCACGCCTTAATTTTTCTCTATTCAATAAATTAGCTAAAGGGATCTTCCCAGTATAAGATGACTGAGTTAGGCTATTCCCTTTGCTTAGTTCCTTTAAGTTTAAATATGAATTCATTTTTATATCGCCAGAACTAGTAAATGATTCTTTATCTTTATCTCTTCTTAATTCTTCTCTTCCTGTTAAATTAGAAAGAGGTATTTTCCCAGTATAGTTGGAAGCTATTTGAGAATTTTTGTTCATTGTTTCTTTTTTGTTATTGTATGTTTGCAATTTAACGTCTCCAGATGAATTATAAATTTGTTTATCTTTATCTCTTTTCATCTCTTCACGATTTTGAAGTGCATTGCCTCCAATATTCCCTTTAAAATCAGTAGCTTCTTGGTTTTTTGAAGCTGTTATGTCTTTGTAATTTTGATATGTTTTTAAAGATATATCTCCTGTAGAAAGATGTTGTTGTTCTGTTTGTTTGAGTTTAAACTGTTTGTAATTGTCATGATATGAAGCTTTAAAGAAACCTTGATATTGATAATTTTTTTCATTTAGTAATCTTCGTTCTGATAAAATTTGTTTGTGTCTATCAGTAATATCACCTGTTGCATTACTATGTTGTTCTGTTTGTTTGAGTTTAAACTGTTTATAATTGTCGTGGTATTTAGCATTAAAAAAACCTTGGTACTGGAAATTTTTTTCATTCAATAACCTTCTTTCTGAAATGAGTTGTTTGTGTTTGTCAGCAATATCTCCAGTTGCATAACCTTGGGTTTCACTTTGTTTAAGTTTGAATTGTTTGTATTGGTCATGATACTTGGCATTAAAAAATCCTTGATATTGATAGTTTTTTTCGTTTAACATTCTTCTTTCAGACAAAACTTGCTTGTGTCGATCAGTTATATCGCCAGTTGCGTAATTTTGAGTTTCAGATTGTTTTAGTTTAAAAGTTTTGTTTTGGTTATAATATTTATCCGAATAACTACCACTATAAGAACTAGTTAGAGAAGATTTATTTTTTTGATTTTCTATTAGGTTCACATTTGGTAAATCTCCACTTGCATTTTGTTGGTTTTTAGAATTGTTTTTCCTTGTTTCGTTAAGTTTTTGAGCATATTTATCAGAATAAGCACCTGAGTATTCACTAGTTTGATTAGACTTGTTTTTTCTTTGCTCACTAAGATTTTGTTGAGGCAAATCTCCACCAGCAGTTTGTTGTGTTTGGGTTTTTTCTTTTCGATTTTCTTTTAATTTATTAAAATATTTATCAGATACATTTCCAGGATCTTCTTGTCCTTGGGCATTAGGTTGTTTTTTATCTTTACCAGGAATATCGCCTGGATATGCACTTGCGTTACGACTATTTTGTTTAATTTTATCTTGTTTTTTTTGAAGCGGACTTTTGGTGATAGGGCTAATAAGAAATTTTTTGAAATTCAATTTTTCTCTGTTTTCTTTTAAATCTTCACTTCGTTTCTTTTGCTTAACTGACTGGTGATTGGGGCTAGGAAATTTTTTTGAATCTACGTCTCCAGCAAATTTTTCAACATCAGGATTTTCAACCATTTCCTTGTGACCTAATGGATGTTGAGCGTAAAGAAATGTGAAGTTAACCACAAAAAAAGTAGTGAAAATAAGTTTTTTAGTTATAGTATTAAATGTCAAAACAGTTAAATAGGAGAGTGATAAAAGTTTATTTTCTATGAATTTTTTCTATTTTCTTGGATACGACCAATCCGTTCTTATTTCGCCTTACTTTTATGGCTTCTAACGGAACTCCATCAGGTCCTTTTACCATAGTAATATCATGAGAAGCATCATTTCGATATGAAGGGCAAGGGTAACTTTTAGACTGACAAGAAAAATGACTTGTAAAGATTAATAATAAGAAACAATAAATATAGTTTTTCATTTGATTTAAAATCAGATTCGAATATAGTATTTTTTTTACAATAATGTACCTTTTTTTAATAGTTTATAAGATAATTTATTTTGTCAATGATACGTTTAGTTGGCAAAAACAGTTGTTCAAGTTCATGTGCAAATGGCACTGGCGTGTCCAAAGAGCCTACTCTACAAACGGGGGCATCCAAAAATTGAAATGCATTTTCAGAAATGTAAGAGGCAATTTCCCCTGATATACCACCTGTTAATGTATCTTCATGAAAAATTAATGCTTTTCCAGTTTTCATGACAGACTTTAACACGGTATCGTGATCCCAAGGCTGAAGGCTGCATAAATCAATGATTTCAATACTGTTTTTTTTAAATTGTTCTACAGCTTCTAAAGCCCAAACTAAACCATAACCATAAGTTATGATGCTTAGATCAGTCCCTTCTTTTATAACTTTTGCTTTACCAATTTCTAACTCATAATACTCAACAGGAACTTTTGATTTTTGTGAACGATAAAGTTTTTTATGTTCAAAAAACAAAACAGGATTGGGGTCTTTTATTGCTGCTAAAAGTAAGCCTTTGGCACTAAAAGCATCAGAAGGATAAACTATTTTTAATCCCGGAACTTTAAAAAACCAGGCTTCAGTAGATTGAGAATGAAAAGGACCAGCCCCTACTCCAGCTCCTGTAGGCATACGTATTACTACTGGGCACTTTTGACCCCACCTATAATGAATTTTAGCTAAATTGTTAACAATTTGGTTAAATCCAGATGTTACAAAATCAGCAAATTGAACTTCAACAATTGAGGGTATATTTTCAATTGCAAGCCCTAAAGTTGCGCCAAAAATAGCTGATTCGCAAAGTGGGGTATTTCTTACGCGATCTTTTGAGTATTTTTTGTATAAACCTTCTGTAACTTTAAAAACTCCTCCATACTCAGCTATATCTTGTCCCATGAGAATAAGATTTTCATCAGCTTCCATAGCCATGTCTATTGCTTCTGTTATAGCATCTACAAATCTAATTTCACGATTGGGTTCTTGTATAAATTCCTTTTTTATAAAGATTGATTCTGCATAAATATCTTTTAATTCTTCCTCAATACTAAAAGTATGATTTTCAAGAGTAAATGAGTTTTCAATTGCAGAATCTATTGTTTTTTGAACTTTTACTTTAATGCTTTCTAATTCAGAATACTCAATTTGTGCTTCTTCAAGAAGGTATTTTTCAAATAAAGAAATGGGGTCTTTTGCTGCCCATTTATCAAATAATTCGTTTGGAACATAACTTGTGCCGCTTCCTTCCTCATGACCACGCATTCTAAAAGTTACGGCTTCAATTAGAATAGGGCTAGGTCTGTCTCGAATTGTATCTGCAGCCATTTTAATGGTTTCATAAACTTCAAGTAAGTTATTTCCATCTATTTTTCTTGTTGCAATTCCATATCCAGCACCTTTTTCGGTAAAACTTTTGATTTTAAATTGCTCATTTATAGGTGTAGAAAGACTATATCCATTATTTTCAACTAAAAAAATCACAGGTAAGTCCCATACAGCAGCAAGATTTAAAGATTCATGAAAATCACCTTCACTTGTAGCACCTTCGCCTGTAAAAACCAAAGTTGCTTTATTTTGCTTTTTTAATTTATGTGCCAATGCAATTCCATCAGCAACTGCCATTTGTGGCCCAAGATGTGATATCATTCCGCAGATATGATGTTCTACTGATCCAAAATGAAATGATCTATCTCTACCTTTGCTAAAGCCATCAAATTTTCCTTGAAATTGATTAAAAAGTTTAGTTAGTGAAATATTTCTAGTAGTAAAAACGCCTAAATTTCTATGTAATGGCAGGATCCATTCATCTTTTTCTAGTGCTAAAGTGGCAGCTACAGAAATGACTTCTTGACCTATTCCTGAAAACCATTTAGTGATTTTACCCTGTTTGAGTAAAATGAGCATTTTCTCTTCTACTAATCTAGGAAGAACTAAATTTTCATAAAAGTGAAGTAAAGTATGGTTGGGTAAACGATAAGGCTTAAAAGCCATAATATTATAAATTAAATTCAAAAATATGAATTTTTTCGACTCCTTACATCATAAGTGGTTGTTTAGTTATTTTATTAATGAAATATGTATGGCATGGACTTTTCAAGTTATTAAATAGATTTCAATAACTCATATTTTTTCTTAGCCTTAAAAAAATGTATTATTGCAGTTCATAAAGCTTAAAATCATACAATTAAATTAAGAAATGAATTTTATAGAGGAATTGCGTTGGAGGGGGATGTTGCAAGATATCACACCAGGTACTGAAGAATTTACAAATAAAAATAAAATCGCAGGTTATGTAGGGTTTGATCCTACGGCTTCTTCTTTACATATTGGCAATTTAGCTACCATTATGCTGTTGGTTCATTTGCAAAGAGCAGGACACAAGCCATTTGCCTTAGTTGGTGGGGCTACAGGTATGATAGGTGATCCTTCTGGTAAATCTGAGGAAAGGAAATTTTTGAGCGAAGAAACTTTACAAGCAAATCTACTCGGGATTAAAACCCAATTGATGAAATTTTTAGATTTTAGCGAAAAAAATAATGGAGCCGAAATCGTAAACAATTATGATTGGTTTAAGGAAATAGGCTTTTTGGGTTTTTTAAGGGAAGTAGGAAAGCATATCACGATTAGCTATATGTTGGCTAAAGATTCTGTAACCAAACGACTCGAAACAGGGATTTCTTTTACAGAATTTTCATACCAACTTCTACAAGGCTATGATTTCTTTCATCTTTATACCCAAAAAAATGTAAAACTGCAAATGGGTGGTTCTGACCAATGGGGAAATATCACTACGGGCACGGAATTAATCAGAAGAAAATCCGATGGTGAGGCTTTTGCGCTTACTTGTCCTTTGGTAACCAAGGCTGACGGAAGCAAATTTGGCAAATCAGAGAGCGGTAATGTTTGGTTAGATCCAAAAATGACAAGCCCATATAAATTTTACCAGTTTTGGTTAGGAGTAGCAGATTCAGAAGTAGAAAAACTATTAAAAACATTCACTTTTATAGAAGCGGAAACCCTTTCTAGTTTGCTTAATGAGCATCATCAAGCGCCACATCTGAGAATTGCTCAAAAATACCTTGCTGAAGATATAACCAAAAGAGTACATTCTGCTCATGATTTGCAAATGGCAATCGAAGCCTCAGATATACTTTTTGGTAAAGGAACAACTGAAACCTTATCAAAGCTAGATGAAGCAACGTTTCTATCTGTTTTTGATGGAGTACCACAAATATTGTTAAGTAAAGAAGAGTTTTCTCAAACAAAGAATATCACAGATTTGCTTTCTATTGTTTCCCAAAATCAAATTTTTACTTCTAAAACCGAAGCAAGAAAAATGATAGCTGCAGGAGGAATTAGCATTAACAAAGAAAAATATACAGAACCAGAATCGATGCCTAGGTTACAAACTTTAAATGATAAATATCTTTTAATTCAAAAAGGAAAAAAAAACTATTATTTAATTTTAATAACTTAAATTAAAATTTCTATCCAAAATTTAATCAAATATAATTAAATTTATATTGCTAACCGTTAATAGAACTTTAATAAGAAAACGATTTCAAAGCAAAGGTTACAAACAACAAAAATCTGATATTTATCCTTACATTTGTTTACAAATAAAAAATAATTCTTTTATGACTAATTTTTACAAAATCGCCAACTATCAAGTTGCAAAGTACTCCCTTACAATTTTCTTTTTGCTAAGTTTTACTCTAATCTCTTTTTCCCAAGTAAGTATTACAGCTCTCAATGTTAATGTGTGCGGAGGTGCTTCACCCATACCCTTAGGGAATATCGTTTTAACTGAAATTCAAAATAATGATTTCCCTACTACATCAGGAGTCGAAACTTTCGTTTTAGAACCCGTAAACGGTA
>JAAFJZ010000140.1 GCA_013298205.1 Cytophagales bacterium | reverse complement strand
ATCTATCAAACCTTCACGTGCGGGTAGCTTGAGCTTGCGCAAACTAGATTCTATTTCACGTTTGGCAAATGCTTTATCTATATGGTCCAAAAGATTGGGATGAGATGAATTTTCAGCATTCATTTCTACTAATCTTCAAGTGCATTACTCAAGAAAGTAGATTTGAGAAATAACCAAATCAAAAAAGCGATTACTGCCCAGCGCAAGTAAATATCATAATAGTCTTTGGTGTCTTTAAACCTCGTTTCTTTGATTTCAGCTTTCTCATATTTATCAATTTTAGAGAAAATTTGATTTAAGGCGCTATTGTTGGAAGCCCTAAAAAACTTTCCCTCCCCTATTTGGGCTATTTTTACCAATGTTGTTACGTTCATTGTGTTTTCAACGTATTGAGGATTTCCAAATACATCCGTTCCATATGGAATCTTTCCTTCTTTGCCTACTGCAATAGAATACAATTTAATATTGTGTGCTGAGGCAAGTTCTGCAGCCGTTATTGGGTCGATACTCCCAGCATTGCTTTCGCCATCGCTCAATAAAATAATGATTTTGGTTTTAGATTCTGATTGCACCATTCGGTTTATGGCTACACCTATTGCACTACCGATTGCTGTACCTGGTTTGGAAATAAGCTTATGGTTAATATCTGAAATATGTTTTTCAAGCATCTCATAATCAGTAGTTAATGGACACAAAGAATAAGCATCTCCTGAAAAAACGACTAAACCAATTCTATCACTTATACGCCCAGCTACAAATTTTTTCGCCACTTTTTTGGCAGCTTCTAAGCGATTAGGTCTGAAATCTTCAAGCAACATAGACTCAGAAATGTCAAGTGCGATCATAATATCAATACCTTCTGACCATTTATCTATTTTTTGGTTTGTTTTTTGTGGTCTTGCTAAAGCAAATAATACCAAAATCAAACAAATAATCATAAAAATGCGGGGTATTAATCTTAAAATTGCGGTTTTATCATTTTTAATATTTTTGTCTGGCAAAGCATATTCTAGCTTTTGCCTAAATCTAAAATGAAAAAGCCACCTCAAAACAAAAATTAAAGGTACAAAAGGTATGGCATACAAAAACCAAGGATTGTTATAATCATAGCTTGTTAAAGTTTCATATTTAAACCAAGACCAATTTAGCCAATAGTTTAATTCTGTCCAGATGTTTTTCACTTTTTAACTGTTTCTAAACGTTTTTTATATGATTCCTCGGCTGTTTCTAGCAATATTTTCATCAAAGAGCTTGATTGATAAATGGTTTGGTCGCCATAAATTAATTTGTCGCTCAGTTTTAAAAAGTCAATCAATTGTGTGTTGGGCATATTGATTGCCATTTCTCTGGTTGTAAAAGTAGAATAAGGTTTTTTACTCGTTTTTTCAAGAAATTCTTTCCAATTGAGTACGATTTGTCTCAGCGTTTCTTTATCGTTTTCATTTTGGCTAAGTTTGGTATGTGCTGAAGCGTATTTTTTTTCAAAGTTAGCAAACTGATTTTTCAATTGTTTATTGAGAATCCATTCTTGAATTTTCTTCCTGAAAAAGATTAAATACAAAGCAATGAGAATCAGTATGATAAATGAAATTATATATATCCAACTAAAATTAATTAGCTTATCAATTAGACGGTAATCTGTATTTTCTTTTAGTTCAAAATCAACTAAATCAGGAGAAATAGCTGATTTAAAAGCAATTGAATCTGAGTTAGAGTAAATTAAAACTGAATCTTTGCCATCATAATAAAAAACTGGAATAGATAAATATTGAATCGAATTGGTTTCAAAAGTTGATAAATAATAGACTACACTATCAGTACTATTTACAGAATCTGAGTGCGTTATAAAATATTTCTTTGATTCAAATTCAAAAGGTTCATACTTAGCAAAAGAAGAATCTGGAAACAGAATTTCCCATTTTTTATTGTGTTTGATAGAAAGACTGTAAGCTACACTTTTGCCCAAGCTAATGCTATCTTCTACAAAATAACCTTGAGCAGATAGCTCATCTACAGGGTTTTGAGCTATACAAAATGAAAATTTAAGAAGTATAAAAAGAATGAAAATTAAGTTACGCATTTTTTCTATTTCTTATTTTAAATAGCTGAATCATACTTAATAAATAATCTTGGTCGCATCGTACTTGTAAATATGAAATGTCATTTTTCTTGCATTCCAGTTGCAATGTTTCTCTATTAGATTTAAACTTGCCGTTAATTTTTCTTCTAAAAGATGGAGATGAACTATTAATCCAAATATTTTTTCCAGCTTCTTTGTCAAAAACAGGAATAATGCCCAATCTAGGAAATCTACCTTCACGTGGCTCGCTTACATGTACCACTACTAAATCATGCTTTTTTGAAAGCCCAACCAAATTATTATGATAATTATCGTCAATAAAATCGGACACAAATATAATTACACTTTTTCTTTTTATCGTATTTTGGGCAAATAGAATAGCTTTATTTAAATCAGTTTTTTATATGATATGCATGCCGCATACCTTTGCCTGGCTTGATGTATTTTTCTTTTTGATCTGAAAAACAAATCAAACCTAGCTGACTTTGCTCTCTTATAGCCGAAAGTGATAAAAGTCCTGAAATTTCTTTTGAGGCATCTATTTTTTGTTTGCCCTCCTTCCCTATTTCTTGCGATGCACTTACGTCTAAAATTACATATACGTATTGCTCCTTTTCTTCTTTAAATGTTTTTACATAAGTATCATGTCCTTTGGCAGTTACGTTCCAGTCTATTGTTCTTACATCATCACCATATTGATAGGCTCTTACATCATCAAATTCAAGACCTGAACCCTTAAAAACAGAATGGAAATTGCCTTGCATTCTGGTATTGATAGCCTTTCTAATCTTTATCTCGTATTTGAGAAGTTTTTTAAAAAGTTCCCTCATATATTTGCGTTGTTATTCATTTAAAAATTAATTACAAAACTAAATCTTTGATGCACAAATATCTATCAGTTTTTTTATTTTTCTTTATTTTCTCTTGCAATAAAAGCAATGAAATGGGAAAACCTGAAAATTTTATTAACAAAAATGATATGATTAATATTTTGATTGATTTACATATAGCAGAAGCAAAGGTTTCTGTAATTAATTTACAGATGGAAGAAGCTCGTAAAAATTATGCCATTGAAAGGAAAATTATTTTTAAAAAATACAAAACTTCACAAATGGCTTTTGATTCTAGTTTTAAATATTATTCATTGAATGTTAAAGAGTTAGATTTAATTTATACAAATGTAATAGATAGCTTAAACCTAATGCAAAGCTTAAATAAAATCAATAGATAAAAAAACACCTAATGAAAACTATTATGATTTTTAGTTATTCTGTCTGTTTCATCCATTTCTGGATTATGGGCGAAAGTAAAAGCATCGCAAGAGCAGAAATACTTGCCACACACCCGATTTGAAAGAAAACATTTGTATAAATTTCTAAACCTAAAATTGAATTCGCATTTTCTCCATAATTTTTTTGTATAGAAGTAAGTTTAGAAATAATTCCTCCCAAATGATGTGAAAAGGAGCTTGCCAAAAACCAAGTTCCCATCATCACGCCCGATAAATGTCTGGGAGACATTTTTGAAACCATGGAAAGCCCTACTGGGGAAAGGCAAAGTTCGCCAGCTGTATGCCAAAAATACGCCAAAACGAGAAAAGAAACAGAAACCATAGCTTCTGAGGATGCAAAATATTTGCTAATCCAAAGCTGAAAAAAACCTAAAGCCAAAAATATTAATCCCATAGAAAACTTGAAAGGTGTAGAAGGTTCTTTACCTATTTTGCCCAATGAAAGCCATAAAATACTAAAAAATGGGGCTAATAAAATCACAAACATTGGGTTTAAAGATTGGAAAAACCCAGCTGAAACATTAATGCCCCAAAATACCCTATCTACATTTCTATCTGTAAAAAGATTCATAGAACTACCTGCTTGCTCGAAAAAAGCAAAAAATAAAATGGAAAAGAAAGTTAATACCAAAGTAGCATAAATATTGAGTCGCACCTGTTTTTCAAGTTTGCTGCTCTGGTAAAAAATATAAATTAAGGTTCCGCTGCCTACAAATCCGAGCAAATAACTTACTGAATCGGTATTTTTAAGTAGAAAATAAAAACCAGGAATGGCTATCAAAAATATTCCTAACACTATTAAAATCAATTGATTAATTTCTATAAAAAATGGTTTGAACAAATTTTTTCCTAATGGACTATCACCTTTTTGAGCAAACGTTTTTTTGTTTTTTATAAATGTTACCAAACCTACCGCCATACCCAAACCTGCTAATCCAAATCCATAATGCCAGCTTATCCCTTCGCCTAATAGGCTAAAAAATCCCATACAAATTGCTCCAATATTGATACCCATATAAAAAATAAGAAATCCAGAGTCTCTTCTGGGGTCATTTTTTTCATACGTTATACCCAAAAGACTTGAAATATTGGGTTTGAAAAAACCATTGCCTAAAGCAATAAAAGATAAGGCGATAAAAAACATCGTTTCATCTGTAAAGCTCATCAAAGCATGACCAATTACCATCAAAATACCACCAATCACGATGGAATTTTTGAGACCCAATATTTTATCTGCTAAATAACCGCCTAAAATCGGGCTACCATAAACTAAAGCTCCATAAGCTCCATAAATGCTATAAGATTGGTCGTCTGAATAGTGAAAGAATTTGGTCATATAAAGTACCAATAATGCACGCATACCATAAAAGCTGAAGCGTTCCCACATTTCTACAAAAAAAAGTAAGCGCAATTCTTTGGGTTGATGGGTAAAAGGATTGGTGATTTGCATATTTTTGCTTGAAATTATGATTGAATCAAATGAATTTATTTTACTGCCCTGATATAAACAAAAACGAAAGTAAAGTTAATCAATATTATTTTCTATCGGAAGAAGAATCTTTACACGCAATAAAAATAATGCGAATGAAAAAATCGCAAGCCATTAAAGTAAGCAATGGCAAAGGAGATTGGTTTGAGTGTACGATAGAAGATGAAAACCCTAAGAAAACCAATATCTTGGTGCATAAAAAACTGGAAATAAAAGCTTTAACTCGGAAAGGTCATTTGGTAATCGCTCCCACTAAAAATATTGATAGAATAGAATGGCTGGTAGAAAAAGGCAGTGAATTGGGCATTGCTGAAATCAGCTTTATAATCTGTGAGCGATCTGAGCGCAAAGATGTTCGGGTAGATAGACTTGAAAAAATTGCGTTATCTGCCATGAAACAATCTTTTTCTCCTTTCCTTACCCAAATTCACGCACCCACAACATTCAAAAAGTTCGTTGCTCAAAAAAAAGAACAAAGTTTTATTGCTACACTAGAAATCAAGGATTTAAAACACTTCAATACTTATGCTCCATTTGTAGGTGATGCGCAAATTTTAATAGGCCCCGAAGGTGATTTTACAAAAAACGAAGTCGAGCTAGCTTTGGCAAGCGGTATTCTTCCTGTAAATCTAGGTGAAAGAAGACTACGAACGGAAACAGCAGGCTTATATAGTGTAATGTGTTTATGTGAAAAATAATAATGGCATCTCTAAAAACGGGATAGTTTAAAATTTGAAAAAGATTAAAAAAATAGAATCTCATTTTTATTTCACTAGTTTTCTATATTTTATTCTTTTAGGGTTAAGCTCTCCTTGTCGTTTTTTGCGATTTTCTTCATAGTCAGAATAATTACCTTCAAACCAAACCACTTGAGAATCACCTTCAAAAGCCAAAATATGGGTAGCTATTCTATCCAAAAACCATCTATCATGGGAAATAACAACTGCACAACCAGCAAAGTATTCTAAAGCTTCTTCTAAAGCCCTTAAAGTATTGACATCCAAATCATTGGTAGGCTCATCAAGAAGTAAAAGATTAGCTCCTTCTTTGAGCATCATAGCCAAATGGACACGGTTTCTTTCTCCACCCGAAAGCACGCCAATTTTCTTTTCTTGGTCATTTCCTGAGAAATTAAATTTGCCAACATACGCACGAGCATTCATTTGCTTTGTACCCAACATAATGATTTCATTTCCAGAAGAAATGGTTTCATAAACCGTTTTTGTAGCATCCAAATGATCATGTTCTTGATCAACATAAGCCAATTTTACGGTGCTGCCCACTTTAAAAGTACCCGAATCTGGTGTTTCTTTGCCTGTGATTAATTTAAACAAAGTAGTTTTACCTGCACCATTGGGGCCAATTACGCCCACAATTCCACCTTGAGGAAGGTTAAAAGTAAGGTTTTCATACAATAATTTATCTCCAAACGATTTGGTAATATCATTGGCTTCTATCACCAAATCCCCCAAACGAGGACCAGCAGGAATAAAAATTTCTAGTTTGTCTTCTCTTTGTTTATTATCTTCACTCAAAAGCTTGTCGTAAGCAGCTACACGGGCTTTTGATTTGGCTTGCCTCGCTTTAGGTGCCATTTTTACCCATTCAAGCTCTCTTTCCAAAGTCTTCTGGCGTTTAGATTCGGTTTTCTCCTCTTGTGCCAATCTATTTTTC
>JAAFJZ010000138.1 GCA_013298205.1 Cytophagales bacterium | reverse complement strand
CAGAATCCCATGCGGGCATCATTACACAATCATTATTCAGCACACAAATATATTCTTGTGTAGCTAAATTAATTCCCTTATTCCAAGCAATGGCTACTCCAGTATTTACAGATTCGGTTATGATTTCAAATCTATGATTTAGATTTTGAGCAAATATTTGTAACCTTTTTAAACCTTCTTTTGTAGCTTGATCTGAATGATTATCAATTACAATCCATTCACAAGGCTCAATACAATGCTCAATATTTAATCGAATGCAATTTTCAATTAATTCTATCTTATTAAAAACGGGAATAATTACAGATACCTTCAATTGAAATATTTATGTTAAATCAAAATTTAAAGTCTCAAAACTAAACTTCATAAGCCCATTCTACATCAAATTTGGTGTCTTTTATTACAAGCCCCATTGCTTTCATAGATTTGCGTACTTCATCTACTTTGTCATATTCTTTTGCAACTTTTGCTTGTTTATAAAGAGAAATTAAGGCTTCTAAAGCTGGATTTACATTTACTACAAGCTCTTCTTTTAAACCTAAAATTTCACTAAAGAATAAATCGTATTTTGTTTTTAAAACATCAAAAGTTTGCTCGTTGATGCTATTAATGTTTTTAATCTTATTATGAAAAGAATTAATTAAATTGGCTAAAGCAAATAAATGAGAAATGGCAATTCCAGTATTAAAATCATCATTCATAGCTTCATCAAGCGATTGCAGCAGATTTTCGACTTGGGTATTTAATTCTACATCCAAGGTTTCTACATTATCATGCTCTAATTTGGAAAGCAAAATATTGGCATTTAAAAGTTTTCTATAGGCAATTTTAGCCGCCTTTAAAGCCGCGTTACTCACATCTAATGTTCCTCTATAATGTGCTTGAAGAATATAAAAGCGAAGTGTCATAGGCGAATAGGCATCTTCCATCAGTTCATGCGAACCCTCAAATAATTCATCTAGTGTAATGAAATTATTAAGCGATTTACCCATTTTTTGCCCATTTATGGTTACCATATTATTGTGCAACCAATATTTGGCAAAATGAGAATCTTGGCAAGCCTGCGCTTGTGCCAACTCACTTTCATGGTGAGGAAAAACCAAATCCATGCCACCGCCATGTATATCAAAATACTTGCCCAAATACTTATTACTCATCACAGAACATTCGATATGCCAACCCGGAAAGCCTTCACTCCAAGGTGAATTCCAGCGCATAATATGCTCAGGAGCAGCTTTTTTCCAAAGTGCAAAATCTAATGGATTTCTTTTTTGGTCTTGCCCTTCCAAATCACGACTTCCATGCATCATATCTTCTATAACCCTGCCGGAAAGTGTGCCATAATGGTATTTCTCATGGTATTTTTTTACATCAAAATACACAGATCCATTTGAAATATAGGCATAATGATTGTCTAAAATAGCTTGAATATACTCAATTTGTTCTGAAATATGGCCTGATGCCCTTGGCTCAATTGAAGGTCTCAGCACATTCAACTTATCCATATCATTGTGGTAACGATTGGTATAAAGTTGCGCAACTTCCATTGGCTCAAGGTTTTCTAGCTTTGCTTTTTTTGCGATTTTATCTTCCCCGCTATCAGAATCGTTTACCAAATGTCCTACATCGGTAATGTTACGCACATATCGCACTTTATAGCCTAGGTATTTTAAATACCGAAACACAATATCAAAAGTAACTGCCGCTCTCGCATGCCCCATATGTGCATCTCCATAAACTGTAGGCCCACATACATACATGCCTACAAAAGGTGCATTTAAAGGTTCAAATTTTTCTTTTTTTCGACTTAATGTATTGGTAATTTGTAACATCTTTGAGCTATTCGTTTGGGGCTAGAGTAGAAAAAGTGAAAATAAATCCAAAGTTAAAAATGGAAATGATTTGGCAATAAAAAAATTATTTTTTCTTCACTTCATTGAGCAAAAGTCTATCCACTCCCCAATCTCTTGCCAAGCGTAGAATAGATATTGCTTCCATTTCACTTATGTATCCTTTTTCGTTTGATAAATCCCAAGTTTGTTTAATAAAAAAAAGTCTTTTATTTGTATCTATTTCTGGTAATCGCTTGGAAAAATAGTTGATTTTGTTTTGATAGGAGTTTGCTTCATCTTTTGAAATAAAATCCAAAGCCCATTTTAGCTCTTTTTCTGCATCTTGTTTTTTTGCAAAATCATTCAATATTTTGCTTTCGTTATCTATTATTTCATTGTAACTAAAAGTAGAAACAATGAGCAATAACAACATTTTTTTATCTTCAACAGAATTGTGCAACAATGCCATAGGACTAAATTTTTCTAAAATTATTGAAATAAATCAGATATAATAGTATTTGAAACGATTTTACCTTCATTTGTGAATCTTAAATGCTTTTTTGACCTACAAAAACTCAATAATTTATGTTCAACAAACTTTTTTGATTGTAAAATAAATTTTTCTTTTGCTTGTTCGCCAAACTTTTTTTTATATTTATCTAAATCTATGCCTTTATTTGTACGCAATCTAAGCAAAATATATTCATTATAAATATCTATTGAAGAAAGAATTTCTTTGGTTTCTGGAATTATATTCAAATTTATTTGCTCAATATACTTTGAATTGCTTTCGATATTAAAATAACGAACTCCATTTAACATAGAATGTGCTGCTGGCCCAATACCTAAATAATCATTTCCATTCCAATAATTTGAATTATGCACTGATTCTTTATTTTTTTTAGAAAAATTTGAAATCTCATATGGTAGCAGTTTTATATTTTTTAAAAAATCATTTACAATGAAAAATTGCTCTCTTACAAAACTATCGTTTTCTGGTGGTAAAAGTCCTTTTTCAAGCTGATTGCCAAAATAAGTCTTAGGCTCTATCGTAAGGCAATAGGCTGAAACATGATCGGGATTTAAATTGGAGATTATTTCTAAATTGTTATGCAAATTCTGATGGTTATTAGAAGGAATGCCATAAATCAAGTCTAGGCTAATATTTTCAAATCCAAGTTGTTTGGCTTTTTGAACACACTCTATAGATTGACTGGAATTATGGTTACGATTCATAAAAATAAGTTCTTTGTTATCAAAAGATTGCGTGCCTATGCTTAACCTATTGATACCAATTTCTAACAACGAACTTATATATGATTCTGTCAAATCCTCAGGGTTAGCTTCTAAAGTTATTTCTGTATCAGAATTATAAAAATGTTTTATTTTAATCGCTTCTAGGATAGATTTGATTTCTTCAACTTGTAAAATTGAAGGAGTGCCTCCTCCAAAATAAATAGATTTAAGTTTTTTTGAATTCAAAAAATTTGACTTTAAATCAATCTCTTTTATGATAGATTCTAATACTGCTGATTTTTTACTAAAATTGGTTGAAAAATGAAAATTACAATAATGACAAGCTTGTTTGCAAAAAGGAACATGTATATAAATGGAAGACATTAATAACTAATATTTTAAATAAAACAATCAATAGCCATGTTTGAATTTATTCAAGAAATAAATATGAAAAATATATGTTTTAAAAGTAAATTAACTTAAATAAATCTTTTGACCTACTTTAAGTTCATTACCCTTTATTTTATTTCTTTTTCTTATTGTGCTAATAGGTAACCCTCCATATTTTTGACTAATCGTCCATAAAGTGTCTCCTGGTTTTACTAAATAAACTTTTTTAGATATTTTTTTCTTAGTTGATTTTGTATTTGCTTTAGCATAAAAAGTTTTATTAGATATTTTTTTATCTACTAAGATGACAAGCTTTTGCCCTATGCTTAATCTCAAAGATTCCATATTATTCCAATTTTTTATGTCATAAACTGAAACATTATATTTTCTGCAAATTGCCAATAGATTTTCCCCTTTTTTTACTCTATGGTATAGGTTGTATTTAGGGTTTGAAAGAGTTAAAAATTCATTTTGCGTAGTAGGCTTAAGAATTGTTGAATCATATATTACAAACTTATTTTCTCTAATTTGTTGAATTAAATCAGTAGGAACATTTAGTACAAGTAAGCTATTTGTTAAAGGGATATTTAATGATTTTAAGCTTGGGTTAAGTTTTTTTAAATCATCAGAACAAAAGTTGGTCAATTCACAAAGTGATTCCAAATTAGCTCGTCCTTTTACATGTAAAGTATCATAAGACATAGAATATTCATAAAATTCGGGATGAATATTATGATCTCTATGAAAATTCATTAAATAAACGATGGCAATAAATTGAGGAACATAACTTCTTGTTTCAGCAGGTAAATAATTATAAATAGCCCAAAAATCTCTGTTTGTTCTAGCTAATCTAATAGCTTTCCTTACATTTCCTGGCCCACAATTGTAAGCTGCAAGCGCTAAGTGCCATTCACCAAACATTTTATAGAGTGAAGATATATATTCGCATGCAGCTTGAGTAGATTTAGCAACATGCATTCTATCATCAGAAAACTCATTTCTATTTAAACCATAATGCAAGCCAGTGGAAGGGACAAATTG
The DNA here is from genome assembly GCA_013298205.1 of Cytophagales bacterium. GTDB lineage: Bacteria > Bacteroidota > Bacteroidia > Cytophagales > UBA9547 > JAAFJZ01. Next base: position 2,050 of record JAAFJZ010000138.1, on the reverse strand, counting down.
CCAAAGACCTACTGCGCCCATTGGTGATTTGGCAGTCGGGTTTAATCCTGATTCAACTACTGAAAGATATTTAAGCTCATCAGGCATTCCATTTTCTTTCAATATTTTTTCAAAAATGGGGAAATAAAGATGTTGCCTTTTAATAACCATTTTAGAATATTCTCTATTTCTTATCGTAAAAAAATCAACAAAAGACCTTACTTTTTTATTAAAAGACAAAGGAATGGTTCCTTGAATTTGATCTAATCTTAATTTAATTTCTTGATTGGAAAAGTCAGGAGCAAAATCGTAAAGCTTTGCTTTTATGCTATCGCTTAATTTATTAAAAGGTGTTACATTATTTGAAATGGCAATTTGAGAATATAATTTTTCACTTTTTAAGCCAAATATTAAAATCAAAAAAGTAAATAAAATATGAATAAATAACTTTGACATAAGAATTAATTTAGTGAAAGGATATACTTGCTAAATTCTAAAATCTTTTTTTCTCCAAAAAGTTCGCTCATTACTTGAATTCCTATCGGCATACCATTTTTTGCTTTGCCATTAGGAATCGAAATAGCTGGTATTCCAGCTAAGTTGGCATGAACCGTGAAAATATCTGCCAAATACATAGCCAAAGGATCTGATGTTTTTTCACCCAATTTAAAAGCTACATCAGGCGTAGTAGGCATCAATATAAATGAATAATCCTGCATCAATTTTTTGGTTGAATCTTGAATCAATCTTCTTATTTTTTGCGCTTTTGTGTAATATGCGTCATAATAACTAGCGCTAAGAACGAAAGTTCCAAGCATTATTCTTTTCTTTACTTCTTTTCCGAAACCTTCTGATCTGGTTTTTTTATACATTGATTCCAAATCTGTTGCATTAGGACTTCGGTAACCATATTTTACTCCATCATATCTAGATAAGTTTGAACTTGCTTCTGCGGTTGTAAGTATATAGTAAGCAGGAAGTACATAATCAATAAACGGCAAATCTATCGCTTCTAGTGTATGACCTTCGCTTTTTAATTTTTCAATCAAAGCAATCGTACTTTGTCTAATTTCTGGAAGTATGGCTTCGCTTTCTACCGATTGCTTCAAATAGCCTATTTTTACTTTTTCATTCCAAGTATTGAGCTGGCTATAATTTTCTACAGCCTTTTGCGAAACTGTGCTATCAAATTCGTCTTTTCCAGCCACAACTTCCAAAACCAATCCAATATCATCTATATTTCTGCCGATTATACCTACACAATCAAAAGAGGAAGCGTAAGCTATTAATCCATACCTAGATATGCGAGAATAAGTGGGTTTTAAACCTATCGTGCCACAGAAAGCAGAAGGCTGCCTCACAGAACCGCCTGTGTCTGAACCAATTGAAATCAAACACATATCTGCTTGAACCGCCACAGCCGAACCGCCCGAAGAGCCACCTGGTACACAATCAGGATTTTGTGCATTTCTCACTACACCAAAAGCAGAGTTTTCATTAGAAGAACCCATCGCAAATTCATCACAATTTTGTCTTCCTATAATTACTGCATCCTCATCTAACAATCTTTGTACAACTGTTCCATTAAACAAAGATTTGAAATTAGAAAGAATTTTACTTCCAGCCTGCAAACCATGACCTTTATGGCAAAGAACATCTTTAAGTCCAATAACCATTCCAGCTAATTTCCCAGCATTACCAGCTTTGATTTTAGAATCTACTTCTTTAGCACACAAAATAGCTTCTGTATCATAAACTTCTACAAAAGCATTGAGATGAGCATTTTTTTTAATATTTGAAAGACAACTTAAAACCAAACTTTCTACGCTCAGTTTACCTGAATGAATTTGGTTGCTAAGCTCTGAAAATGAATTACCTACAGCCAAAACTAGTCTTTTTTAGGTTCGTCCATACTTTTGCTTATTTCGTCTTTTATGCCACCTGCTGCATCTTTAAATTCCCTTATTCCTCTACCTAAACCGCGCGCTAAATCAGGTATTTTTTTTGCACCAAATAGCAACAACACTACAAATAAAATAAGAAATACTTCCCAGCCTCCTAAGCCTCCTAT
>JAAFJZ010000137.1 GCA_013298205.1 Cytophagales bacterium | reverse complement strand
CACTATCAGCTCCTTTTTCGATTTGCCACAATGTAGCTCTTGAAATATTCGCTCGCTCAGCCATCTGCACAACACTAATTTTCCTGCGCAAACGTGCTAATTTGATGTTTTCACCAAATTCTGAAAGTATTTTTTGAATTGATGGATTAATCATAATGTTTAAAATATTGTGCAAATATATCTCAAAGTATAACATTAGATACAATGTTATACTGAATGTTTTAATTAATTTTTAATTTAATGTTTATTTTAATTTAAAAATATAGTTTTTTTGTACATAATATTAAACATTAAAATGTATAATACAATAGCAAACCAAGTTTAATTTGGCTTCTGAATTTGATAAAAGTATCAACTATAACTTAAAAGGGTTAATCAATTCAATAATTATCGAGATTTATAACCGCAATTATGAAACTTTAGATTTTGTTATGAAGCGTAAAAAATAAAAAAACGAGTTTAAAAATATTCAAAATTATATTAAAATGAATTATTTAATAGGTGATATTTTTTGTTTTTAATTTAAAATGCGAAAAATAAATCGTATTCCACCTTTAAATTTTATAGCTAAACGGGTATTTTATAAATCCAACCATGGTTGTCTTTAATATTTCCTTTCCTTAAATCTTGCAAAGTTTCTACCATTTTTTTTGAAAATATTCTTCCTTCCAAACCTGGCATCTCATAATCAATTCCTTTGTAATTTACTAATATAATAGGAGCTACAACTGCAGCGGTTCCAGTCCCAAATATTTCTGTTAAAGTTCCATTTTGACTAGCTTCAATAACTTCATCTACAGTAACTTTTCTTTCCTCTACAGCCATTCCCCAATCTTTTGCTAAAGTCAAAATACTTTCTCTGGTTATTCCTTGCAAAATAGAGTCACTCAAAGAAGGTGTGATTAAAGTATTATTTATGATACACATCAAATTCATGGTACCAGATTCCTCAATGTATTTATGTTCTTTATGATCGGTCCATATTAATTGATGGTAACCTTTTTGAACTGCTAATTTTGTAGGATACAATGAAGAAGCATAATTTGCAGAAGTCTTAGCAAAACCTATTCCTCCTTCACTTGCACGAACATATTTGCGCTCGACCATCACCTTAAGTGGTTCAGAATAGTACTTATCTACTGGATTTAAAAGTATAATAAATTTATATTGTAAAGATATATGCACCCCTATTGTATCGTCTGTTGCAAACATAAATGGTCTTATGTATAATGAACTACCAGACGTTTTGGGGAACCAGTTTTTATCTAATCGAATTAGTTCTGAAATGCCTTCAATAAAAAGTTCTTCTGTAACTTGTGGCATTCCCATTCTTACCGCAGTTCTATTAAATCTTTCTAAATGACCATGTGGGCGAAATAAAACCATTTCATCTTCAATGTTTTTGTAAGCTTTTAATCCTTCAAAAATGCTTTGACCGTAATGTAAAGCTACATTTGCTGGGCTAATGCTTAAGTTTTGAAAAGGAACAATTAGGGGGTTATGCCAGTAACCGTCAAAAAAATCACAAACTAACATATGGTCAGTGAAAACTTTACCAAAAGATAAATTGGCAAAATCAACTTCATTGATTCTACTCTGTTCTGCCTTTTTGATTTCTATTTGAAATGTTTCTGTCATAAAGAATGAAATTTAATGTAAGGTATATCAAAAATTTATTTAGTGCAAATTAATGAGGATTAATACTCAAAAAAATGACTTTTTAATTGAATAAAGCATCAATATAGCATTTTGATGCTTTATTCAATTAAAGAATTTATATTTGATTTGAGCCAATTTTATGAAATTTATTAAATAATAAAAAAATGTTAATAAACCAATTTTTATTGGATTAAAAATAGAATATCCAAATAAAAATTGGTTTGTATTTTGTAAATAATAAAAATATGTTTTTGCTTTTTCAGAGGATATGAATCAATTTTTACCTTCCATTTTTGAAAGAAAACCTTCTTTTTTTCTTTTGGAAACATCTAAAGAAACATTGTTTGAAAGTATTACTTGACCTCCATCCCCTCGAATGTATTTTTTAATTTCATTAGTATTGATAATATATGAGTTGTGAATTCTATAAAAATGATGATTTTGCAACATTGATTCGTATTCTTTTAAAGTTTTTGATACTACAAATGTTTTCCCTTCTTTTAAATTTATTTTGGTGTAATTACTTAAGGCTTCGCAATATAAAATTTCTTTAATATTAATAAATACCAAACCATCCGTAGAAGGAATTCCGATTTTAAAGCTTTCAGAATTATCTATTTTAAAATTGTGTAATAAAGCTTCAAATTGATCTTTGAAAGATCCATTTAACATTTTCTTCTCTACTTTATTTACTGCATTTTTTAGCTCTTGTATGTCGATAGGCTTAAGAAGGTAGTCTAGTGCTGAAAATTTTATTGCATCAATTGCATACTCTGAATAGGCTGTAATAAATATAATTTCAAATTCAATTTTTTTGAATTTCCTCAATAAGTCAAAACCAGTTTGTTTAGAAATTTGGATATCTAAAAAAATAATATCTGGTTTATGTTTTTCTATTGCTTCTACTCCTTCATCTACTGTAGCACAAAGACTTACTACATCTACATTTTTACAAAAATCTTCTAAAAGAATTCTTAAGCTTTCTCTACTTTTTTGTTCGTCATCTACAATTACTGCTTTGAGCATGGGTGCTTTTTATTAAATATTTATAAACAAATTCACTCTAGTTCCTAATGGCAAACCATTTTCATCCTCTAAATCATTGATTACGATGTTAAATGTATTCTCTTTATTGATAAGCTTTAACCTTTCTTCAGTAACTTTCATCCCCAACGACTGATGTCTGTTGTTTTCAGTTTTTAAAGCTTTTGATTTTTTTCTTCCAATCCCATTATCTTCTATCATGCAATATAACACATTGGAATTAAATTTTTCAATTTTAATCGTTAATTGACCTAAAATACTACTTTCTAAAGGTGTTAATCCGTGTAAAATTGCGTTCTCAATATAAGGTTGAAAAATCATAGACGGAATTTTAATTATCTCTGTTTCTACATTATCATTGATGATAAGTTTGGTTGTAAATTTATTATCAAAGCGCATAGATTCAAGTTCAATATAAATTTTTAATAAAATAATTTCTTCTGTAAGTAAATTAAAGTGACTTATTGAACTATTAAGCACTTGACGAATGAGTTTTGAAAAAAGTGATAAATAATTTAACGCTTGCTCCCTTTCATTTTTGGAAATATAATATTGTATTGAATTTAAACAATTGAACAAGAAATGTGGATTCATCGCGGCTCTGAGAGCCATAAGTTTGTATTCTGTTAGCTGTTTTTCTGTTTGAAATAAATCATTACTTTGCTTGTTAATGAGTTGTTGATATCGTTTATCTTTTGTCGTTTCTAATATCAAACTTACTACTGAAAATATTTTTTTATTTTCTAAAAGTGGAAATAAAGAAATTGAAAACCAAGCTTCATCGTTCCTTTCAAAATTTAAACATTCTGTATCTTGAAAATTTATGTTTAGTTCTTCATTTAAAATAATTTCTCCTTTATATGCTCTGTTCAGTAAGCTTTGAAAACTTGATATTTGTGAAATGTCGATTTTTGAATTATTGCTTAAATCTTGATTTATTTTATTCTCAATAAATCCAAACATTTTTTTCTGAGACGCATTATAACGCAATATTTTTCCTTTGGAATCAAAAAACTGCAATCCTACAGGACTATTTTCAATTACACTATTTAAAAACTTTTCATTTTCAATTATTTTAGCTTCTTGATTTTGAATTTGCGTTATGTCGTGTGAAAAAATAGAAACTCCTGTAATTTCTCCATTTAAGTCATATATAGAATTGAAAACCAATTCTAAAATTGAGTCATTAAAATTCAGCCTATGTATAAAATTTTCTCCTTTTAGGCATCTATCATAATACGATTTCCATTCTTTTACCAAACTTTCATTCGGAATCGATTCTAATATATTTTCATTTAACTTTAACTTTATGTTGTACTCTTTTTCAAATGATTTTAAAAAATGTTGGCTTGCTACTGAAAGTTTGTATTCAGTGTTTACTGCCCAAATAGAATATTGGTAACTATCGATTATAGAGCTAAAATTTTGAATATTTTCCAAATACAACCTTTCCGATTCTTTTCTATCGGTTATATCTTGAATTGTGCCAAAAAAACCCTTAATTTTCGAATCATTAATGTACGGTTTGGCTATTAAAAATATCCATTTTTTTTTACCCTTTAGGGTTTCAATTTCTAACTCTGATCTAAATTCTTTTCCTTTTTTTAGCTTTAATAATATTTTCTTTTTCCAAACAAATGGATTTACAGGTAAAGTATTAAGTAAGCTTTTAATTATTAATACATTGCTGCTTTCAGATTCAATAATGGTATAAAATCCTTTCGTAAATCTTGGTTTATTAGATTTTAATTCGATTTCCCAAGCCCCAATTTGAGCCGATTCGCCCATCAAATCAAGCAATTCTTTGTTATTTTCTAACTCTTTTGTGGCATTTATAAACGCAGTAACATCTCTACTGCCTCCAAGCATTCTCACCACTGCTTTGTTCTCATTTCTAATTGCATAACCCGCATCTCGAATGTATTTTACTTTGTTTTTTTTGGTTATTATTCTAAATTCATCAGTCCAAATTTCTTGATTGGGATTGTTTTCAAATGCATAATGTCGATTAGAAACTCGTTCTCTATCATCAGGGTGAATCATGCCCAACCATTGTGCAGTGGTGCAAGAATTTGTATCTGGGATGTCTTCAATTAGTTCTGAATATCCTTTGATCCAATAGACCATATCCGTTTGTACATCCCAATCCCAGAGCGCATCATTTGTAACTTCAGATATTAATTTAAGCCTTAGTTCACTTTCTATTAAAGTTTCTTCATTGAGTCTTCTATCAGTTATATTTTTCGAAAAAATTGCCACTCCCTCTATTTCATTTTCCTCATTCTTGATTGGGTAAAATGATTCTTCTGTATAAAATGGCTTTTCATCCGGCATGTGCCAAATGCGCTCTACAATTGCGTCTTCTCCATTTAATGCTCTTTCAAAATGAATTTTATAATCATCCCAAGCGACTAAATCTTTAAAAATATATCCCAAAGTAAGGCCTTCTAAGGTGTCTGTTCCTTTAATTTTTGATAAATTTTTTTGTACAACTTGGTTTGCAATTGTTATAACTTGATTTTTATCGGCAGAAATAATTATATCTCTTGTATTGTTAATAATAGACCTTAAGCGAGTTTGCGTTTCTTGCAATTTTAATTGCGCTTCTTTGGCTTCAATTAAAGATTTTTGTAATAAATCTTGGTTATCAAGTAATGTTTTGTTTAACTCATGGTATTCATTGAGCATTAAATTCCTTTGATTTTCGTTGTATTTTAAAATATCAATATCTACAAATGAACCACTTAAAGTTCTAATTCCAGCAAGATTTTCAGTAGCACAAAGTTTACATTCTACCCAAAATATCTCATCCTTGTCGCTTAACAATCTAAACTGTATGGCGTTGTTATTTAATTTTTTTAAACATTCATTTTTTATATATTCGAAATGAAATAAATCTGCTTTGAATATTTTACTTTGCCATTCTGTATAATTAAATATTCTTTTTGAAATTTTATCGCTAATAAAAATGATTTCTGATTCAGAATTTGAATTTTCACACCAAACCAAATCAGTTTGGCTTAAAAAAAGGTGCAATAAGTTTTCATTTCTATCGTTTGCTATTTTGTTGTTAAGTAGCATATTAATGTTCATTTGAAAAAAATAAATTGGAAATAAAATTTATTGTTTTTCGTTTATGATGTGAAAATTTGCTTTTTAAATACATAATCAAATCCTAAATATTAAATTTGTAAAAATTTACTTTTAAAAGTTACTCTAATCAAACACAAATTAACTAATTTTTAATTAAAATAAAATATGAACTTAATAAAATCTAAATTAAATTTTTTCGCTATTTTACTTCTACTCAGTAACCAATCTTTTGGACAAGTTGAAGATGAAAAAAGACCGTTTATTAGTTTTGAAGAAACGAAATTTGATTTTGGCGACATCAAAGAAGGTACAATCGTAAATCATGTTTTTAATTTTAAAAATTCAGGAAACGAACCCTTATTTATTCAAAATGTTTTATCAACTTGTGGTTGCACAATTCCTGAATGGCCAAAAGAACCAATAGGAGTAGGAAGAAAATCTTTTGTAAAGGCGTCTTTTAATAGCTCAGGAAAAGTTGGAATTCAAAATAAAGTTATAAGTGTAATGTCAAATGCAAGTAATTCTATTGCTCAAGTTACAATTACTTGCAATGTTTTACCAAAATCATTAACCCCTTTGCCCAAAAAATAATATTTTCAAATGCTTTTTCAGTTATATGTTTTGAATGTGTAACTATTCAACAATTTCTTTTTGACTTTAGCAAATTTTAATTTCAAAATATTTGATTTTCACTGAAGCTTAATAAGTTTTGAACAGTTTATTATTTATTGTTTAAACTTATATTACAAAAAAAAGGGTCTTAGTAAATTTTACTAAGACCCTTTTTTTGTGAAATTTTAAAAC
>JAAFJZ010000136.1 GCA_013298205.1 Cytophagales bacterium | reverse complement strand
CCGAAAAAAGAAAATATTTTTTATTTTTAACTTTAATTTGGATTGCATATATAAAGAATATAATAAATTAATATTAAATTAAATTTTGTTTTTCAACTTGATTTTTTAACTTTGCACCCCTTAAAAAAATATGGCGAGGTAGCTCAGATGGTTAGAGCGCAGGATTCATAACCCTGAGGTCGGCAGTTCGATCCTGCTTCTCGCTACAAAAAAAGCCTTTCTATTGATTTAGTAAGGCTTTTTTTATTAAAAAAATGTATTTTTTTATTTTTCAAAAATAACATTAAAATATGGTTAATATAAATTAGTTCAAACTAAAATTAATAGTTTTTGATTTTAGTTTGAACTAGTTTATATTTGAAAAATTTACTGAATCATAAGAACTATATTTGAAAAATTATGTTGATAATGAAATTTTTTAAACAACAATCAATTGCTTTTGCAATCTTTTTTATAGTGTTGAAAACAAATGCATACTCGCAGGATTTCGTTTCCAATAAAATTTATATTAAATTTAAGGATAAAAAAACACTCGAAAACATTGATTACCGAAACCAAGCTAAGTCTTTTAAATTTAAAAGAAATAAAATTGAACAAATTTTTATTGAGCAAAAAGTGAAGTCTGTAAAACCTGCTTTTAAGCTTAAAAACAAGGAGTTAGATAAGATTTTTGAAATTATTTTTGATGATACAAGTAATGTTAATTTATTCTTGAATAAGTTAAACAAACTATCTGACGTAAAATTTGCTGAGCGGATTCCGATTTATAGAACCAATTTAGTACCTAATGATATACACCCCAATCAATGGGGACTTTTGAAAATCCAAGCACCTCAAGCTTGGGATATTTCTACAGGTAGTGCCACTATCAAAGTAGCAGTAGTAGATGATGCAGTAAAGCTAAATCATCAAGATTTACAAAATAATATATGGACAAGACAATAGAATTAAAACTTAATACTTACTATTATTATATACAAAAGTAAATGACTTTTAAAAAAATGATTGAAAGTTTTGTGATTCAAATCTTTACGAACATAAATCTAAAATATGAATTTAAAAGAAAAAATTAATTTTTATTTATTTTGAACATAAAAAAAATAATTGGGTATTCCATTTTGATTGCTTCAGTTGCTTATTTATTATTATTTTGCCTTCCTTGGTTAGCTTATATATTTTCCTATTCAAAAGAAAATAGTTGGGTAGAGATGATTCCAATTATGATTCCTTTCTTTATTCTATTCTTATCTGGCTTAATATTAAGTTTTAGATTAATTAAAACGATGAACTCAAAAAACAAAATTAATTAATTTAATTCTTGAGTTAAAAAAATAGCCGAATCAATCATATTAATTTTATTATAAAGCAGAATTAAATTTGCAAAAAAAGAAATTTTGCTTTGTAAATAACTTAAATCGAAATCTATTAAGAGAAACTCAATAACTTTTCCTAGCTTTAATTTTTAAAAGTAAAAAAACAATCTATGCAAAAATTCGCAATATTTATTACAGTACTTTTAAGTCATGTAGCTTATTCTCAGACTAAAAATGTAATTTTATGTATTGGAGATGGATTTGGAATTGCCCCTAAAACTGCTACACGTATGGCTTTAGGACAAGGTAGAGAAGGCAAAAAATTGAGTACAGATATTAATTTCAAGATTTTAGCTTTAGACAAACTTAGATACCAAGCCACTGCAACAACTCACTCTATGAATTCATGGATAACAGACTCTGCACCAGGTGCTTCTGCTTATGCTTGCGGCAAAAATGGCAAAATAGATAATGAAGTTATTTCATTTAACCCCGCTACTAATCAATCAATTGAAACGATTTTGGAGGAGGCAAAAAAACAAGGTTATGCAGTAGGTTTGGTTACAACAACTCGAATTACCCATGCAACACCTGCTGCGTTTGGTTCTCATATTTGGAATAGAGAATTAGAAGACTTTATAGCTGCACAATTAATTTCAAGCACCCAAAATGAATATGAAGAGATTTTTAACAGTTCAATTTCCCCAAATTCGGTTTCAGGCTATGACCAAACAAGGGATTGGATTTTACCTCAACCCAAAATTGGGGTAGAAATTGATGTCCTTTTAGGTGGCGGAGGTAAAAGTTTTCTCCCTCGAAATCAAAATTATTCAAAACATGACACAATTAAAGATAAAAGTGGAAAAGCAATTACAGACTCATTGGGAAACATTCAACTTTTAGTGAAAAAAGATTCCAAAACAGGAAGAATAGATAATATAGACTTAGTTTCAATTGCAAAAAACAGGGAATATACTTATATAAATAGTAGAGATGCGCTCATAAATATTGATTTCAAACATTTTGAAGAGAAGAAAAATGCTAAACTTTTAGGCATTTTCAACGGCTCTCATTTAAGTTATGAACAAGATCGACAAGTTTACAAACCTTGGGAACCTTCACTTTCTGATATGATTACAATTGCAATCGAAGTATTAAAACGCAAATCAAAAAAAGGCTTTTTCTTAATGGTAGAAGGCGGACGTATCGACCATTTAGAACATGCAAACGCAGGTGCAATAGTGATGATAGAAAATAAATTAGTAGTTAAAGTCGATTCTACAGCCAACCCAGATGGTATCATAGGGAATATACCATTTGTATATGGTTCTGACTATATTATAAAAGAAGTTTTAGCTTTCGATTATGCAGTAGAAGTAGCAAGGAAATTCACTCTAAATCCTAAAAATGGTAAAACTCTTTTGGTTTCAACCTCAGACCACGAGTGTGGTGGGTCGGCAGTAGTTTCCCTGCATGATGAAGCAGACAAACATAAACATGGAACGAAAATGCGTACTTATGCTGATGAAATACACAAAACAGGTATTTTCAAAAACGGAGCCAATCCTACAGACGGGAAGATACTAAGAGGGGATATAGCTACAAATGGATGGTATCCGGATTATGTAATGTATGATTTTCAAGGTAAAAAATATCCAAAGCCAGCATCTCAAACTGCAAAAAGAATCGTAATTTCATACGCTTCAAATCCTTATACGAATGGAAATGGCTCGGAATGCAAACAAACTGAATCGGGTAATCACACCCCGCAAGATGTTGTAATTTATGCTGACGATACGATGAATGGAAAGTTTGCTTCCCAAATTTCAGGAAAAGGTCTGCTAGATAACACTGATATACACCCGATATTGAAAAAATTTTTAAAACTGAAAATAAAATAGTTAAATTAAAAATTTTAAAAATGGATTTTTAAAACAAATCTTTGTTTTTGAGTTTGATTGATAAAATAAAAATCTTTTGTTAATGACTTACAAATGAGCACGTACAATACAATTGAATAACTTCAAAATGATATATTTGCGTGTAAATAAAAATCAACTATTTGACTATTAACCTATTGAAGAGTAAATCAAAGCAATTTTATTTCATTTTTGTATTACTAAAAAAAGAATTCGCCTTAGATAATAAAAAGAAACAAAACTGGTCTGTGGCTTTGCTGTATCTTTTTGGCTCGATTTTTACCATTTATTTACTTGTAGGTCAAAACAAAAATAACCTAAGCATCCCCTTATGGAATTCGATTCTGTGGGTTATTTTGTTTTTTTCTGCTATGCAAATTTTAGCAAATACATTCTCTAAAGAACCCAAAAACAGAGATTTTTACTATAGCCAAATCACAAATGCAGAATCTATCATTTTCGCAAAACTCATTTACAACTTCATTCAAGTAAGTATTTTGTTTGTAGCAGGATATTTTATTTTTGCTTTCATGTTGGGTAATCAAGTCCAAAATTTGCCACTATTTATTTTATCACTCGTTTTGGGCAGCGCATCGTATGTGAGCACGCTTACCTTGGTAAGCGCCATAGCATATAAAGCCAATTCTAACAATGGCATCATGGCAATTTTGGGTTTGCCTATCGTCTTGCCCACAACTTTGGAAATCAGCCAATTATCCAAAAATGCCATTGACGGTCTTGATATAAGTGTTTCTTACGATGAAATCAGTATCATTTGCTCTTTAATTGCCATTTCTATTAGCCTTGCATTCTTACTTTTCCCATTTTTGTGGAAAGACTAAAAAAAAATCGTATTTTTGTATAAAATTAGCTTTATGTTAAAAAACGCTTGGAAACCACTTTCTTTAATCCTGATTTTATACACCATTTGGGCAGGAATGATTTGGGAGACACCCCGTTTGCCTATTTTAAACGAAACCATTCGTAATTTATATTTCCACGTTCCCATGTGGTTTGGCATGATCATCATTTTGCTGGTAGCTTGCATTTATTCTATTATGTATTTGAATACAAAAAATATAAAGTACGATATTTATTCCAACCAAATGACGAATGTAGGCATACTCTTTGGTATTTTGGGATTGGTAACAGGCATGATTTGGGCAAAATATACTTGGGGAGAAATGTGGAGTGGAGATGCCAAACAAAAAGGAAGTGCCTGGGGATTGTTTATCTACTTTGTATATCTAATATTGAGGTATAGCGTAAGCGATCCAACGGATAGAGCCAAATTTTCGAGTGTATATAATATTCTAGCGTATTTGGCATTGGTTCCGCTTTTGTTCATTTTCCCTCGTATGCAAGATTCATTGCATCCTGGAAATGGTGGAAATCCAGGTTTTAATTCCTATGATTTAGATTCTCGCATGAGAATGATTTTTTATCCTGCAGTAATTGGTTGGACACTCTTGGGTGTATGGCTAGCTACTTTGAGGGCTAGATTAGATTTAGTTAGAGAAAAATAAGTACCCAAAATATCAAATTATGTTATTAGAGAAATTAGAAGCGATTAATTTACGCTTCGAAGAGGTAGGAGAGCAACTCATCAACCCAAATGTGATGGCTGATAACAAAAAATTCAGCTCATTACGTAAGGAATACCGTGATTTAGAGAAACTTGTTTTGGTTTTTAAATCATATAAGCTCATTTTAGGCAATGTGGAAAATGCAAAGTCTATTATTGCTAACGAAAAAGATCCAGATTTTAGAGACTTAGCCAAAGAAGAACTTGATGTTTTTACATCTGAAAGAGATGCATTAGAAGAAGAAATTAAAGTCATGCTCATTCCCAAAGATCCAAACGATGGGAAAAATGCCATTTTAGAGGTAAGAGCGGGCACAGGTGGAGATGAAGCTTCGATTTTTGCAGGAGATATTTTCAGAATGTATAGCCGTTTTTGCGAAAAAAGTGGACTTAAAATGGAGATTTTAGATTACACGCCCGGCACTTCTGGTGGTTATAAAGAAATTGTAGCTACCATAAGTGGTGAAGACGTATATGGAAAATTAAAATTTGAATCTGGTGTTCACCGTGTGCAACGTGTGCCTGCTACCGAAACCCAAGGTCGAGTGCACACATCAGCAGCCACAGTAGCTGTGCTTCCCGAAGTAGATGATGTAGATGTTCAGATTAACATGAACGATGTAAGGAAAGATACATTTTGCTCTTCAGGAGCTGGTGGACAGTCTGTAAATACAACCTATTCTGCCATACGCCTCACCCATTTGCCTTCAGGTCTGGTGGTACAATGTCAAGATGAAAGGTCGCAAATTAAAAATTTTGATAAAGCTTTGAAAGTATTACGATCTAGACTTTATGAAATGGAGTTGCAAAAACACAATGATAAAATAGGTGCGGAAAGAAAATTAATGGTCGGAACTGGAGATCGCTCTGACAAAATAAGAACGTACAATTACCCACAAAGTCGAATTACAGATCACAGAATCGGGCATACAGTTTATAACCTTCCTACCGTTATGGAAGGTGATATAGCAGACTTTATTGAGAGATTGCGTATTGCAGAAAACGCAGAAAAACTCCAAGAAGGAGTGAGTGTTTAAAGCTAAGCGATGAAAGTTAGTGTTGTGATTCCAAGCTATAATGGCGCTCATAAACTTCCGATATTAATTCATGCATTAGAAAAACAAAGTTTTAAGGACTTTGAAGTTATTTTCGTACTAGACGGCTCAAAAGACAACTCAAATAAGATTATACTCACAAACTCAAAATTTTTAACTTATAAAATTGCTGAGTTTGAAAATGGAGGGCGATCTAAAGCAAGAAACAGAGGTGTAAATCTAGCAAAAGGCGAATTAATCATTTTTTTTGATGATGATATGGAACCTCTGCCCGATTGTATAGAACAGCATTGGGCGTTTCATCAAAGATCAATAGAAAACATCTTAGTTGCAGGGGTACAAAGAGATGTAGCGCAAAATTCTGATATTCAAAGATATAAGACTATTATTTGTGCGAATTGGGAAAAGACCTTAGCACAAAATTCATTAAAACAATCAATAGAAAAAGTTTTTTTGAGCTCAGCAAATTTCTCAATTCCCAATAATTTGTTTCTCCAACTCAATGGCTTTGATGAAAGACTTACAGATGCCGAAGATTATGAATTGGGAATAAGAGCTATTTCACAGGGGTACAGTTTATATTATTTACCCCAAGCTATAGGTTTACATTATGATTTGATTACCTGCAAATCGTATATTAAACGATTACGACAATATGCAAATGCCCACAAAAAAGTACAAGAAATTAATCCTTTAGCTAAAATGGATTTAGCAAGCCCCACTTCTGTGAGTGGTATTAAATACTATGTTTATAAGGCTTTGGCTCAAGGCTT
>JAAFJZ010000135.1:5994-6703 GCA_013298205.1 Cytophagales bacterium | reverse complement strand
GAGAAAATAAAGGTTGCCCTTATAAAGATACAGATGGTGATGGAATTACAGATAATTTGGATAAATGCCCAACAATAGCTGGTTTAAAAATATTTGAAGGTTGCCCAGATACAGATGGCGATGGCGTACAAGATAGTGAAGATCGATGCCCATCAGTGGCTGGAGTTAAAAAATATTTCGGATGTCCACCTACAGATTATGATAAAGATGGAGTGATAGATGATGAGGATGTTTGTCCTAAAACCCCAGGTGTAGTTTCTAATAGAGGTTGCCCAGAAATCAAACCAGCAGATAAAGCCGCATTACAAAAAGCATTTGAAAATTTACTTTTTGAAACAGGTAGCGATGTAATTATTTCAAGTTCTTACCCATCTCTTAATGGTTTGGCAGGTGTTTTGAATAACAATAACACATACCAATTGCATTTAGAAGGTCATACAGATAATGTAGGTGAAGATCAAAGTAACATGTTACTTTCTCAAAAAAGAGCTATTTCTACAAAAGCATATTTAGTAGGTATGGGTATAAATGATTCTAGAATAACGGCTGACGGATTTGGAGAAACAAGACCCAAAGCATCTAATGACGAAGAAGGAGGAAGAAAACTGAATAGAAGAGTGGAGATGGTTTTGATTACTGGAAAATAATCTAATTAAACAATTTTAAAAAAAGCCTACTTGATTACAAGTAGGCTTTTTTTATGGTAAAA
>JAAFJZ010000135.1:0-5984 GCA_013298205.1 Cytophagales bacterium | reverse complement strand
GCCCGTTTCCCCACATCAAGCTGCAAAAATAGAAGGAAAAGAGGTAAATTTAGATGATTTTAAACTTCCAAAATCAAACAATAAAAGACTTATCATAGAAGGTGCGGGAGGTATTTTAGCCCCCTTGAATGAAAAAGGTGATTTTGTTATAGATTTGGCATTGAAGTTTGATGCCGAAGTTATTTTAATTAGTCAAAATTATTTAGGAAGCATTAACCATACTATTTTGACATTAAATGAACTTAAAAGAAGAAATATACCTGTTTTGGGAATAATTTTTAATGGATTACCCAATCCAGAAACTGAATCATTTATTCTAAACTATTCTAAAATTAGTTTATTTTTTAATATAAAAAATGAGTTAACTATTGACAAAAAATTAGTTTTGAGTTATAAAAATAAAATAAATACAACTTTTTTTAGAACTAATACATGAATTTTTATTTGATTTATTTAAAAATGAATAGATTTACATCAAAATATACTTAATTTTTAACCAACCAATTATCTAAATTATGAAAAAATCCTTTATCCCTTTCATCTTCTTAATGGGCGTAACTTTACTAGCGCTCTTTACACCAAATGTTCCAACATCGATAGTTCAAGATGGTCTTGTACCTGGAGACATAGCTTGGATGTTAATGGCAACGGCCTTAGTTCTAATCATGACACCAGGCTTATCTTACTTTTACGGAGGTATGATTGATAATAAAAACATTATTTCTACTATGCTTCAAAGCTTTATTGCTATGGGTGTAATTAGTATTTTATGGATTGTTGTAGGATTTAGTCTTTCTTTTGGAGATTCTTTGGGAGGGTTTATAGGTAATCCATCTACTTTTTTTATGTTCAAAGGAGTTTTGGATGGCAAACCGTGGGCATTTCCTGATGGAGATGGCAATTTAACAATTTACACAACGATTCCTTTAGCATTATTTGCTCTTTTTCAATTGAAATTTGCTATTATAACACCAGCCTTAATAAGTGGCACTTTTTCTGAAAGAATCAAGTTTGAGTCATACATTTTATTTATATGCTTATTTTCATTATTTATTTACGCTCCGTTAGCACACATGACTTGGCATCCAAAAGGTTACTTGTTTAATATGGGTGTATTAGATTTTGCGGGTGGTACAGTTGTTCATATGTCTGCAGGACTTGCAGCTTTAGCGGCATCTATTTATTTAAAAGGAGACAAAGGTGCAGATCCACATTCTCCAGCAAATATCCCTTTTGTATTATTAGGTACAGGATTATTATGGTTTGGATGGTTTGGTTTTAATGCAGGTTCTGCTTTAGGTGCAGGAACTTTGGCGGTAAGTGCATTTGCTGCTACCAATACAGCTTCCGCTGCTGCTGGCTTTGCTTGGGTTTTGTTTGACGTAATTAAAGGGAAAAAACCATCAGCCCTTGGTTTTTGTATAGGTGCGGTTGTAGGCTTAGTTGCGATTACTCCTGCTTGCGGATTTGTTACGATTCCTCATAGCTTAGTCATTGGAGTTGTAGCTGCAATAGTAAGTAATATTGTTCAGGCATGGAAATCTAAATCAAGCTTAAATGATACTTTAGATGTATTCCCTTGCCACGGTGTAGGTGGAATGGTAGGTATGTTTATGACAGGTATTTTTGCAAATGTTGCCGTAAATTCAGCTAATACAACAGGAAATGGTTTGTTTTTCGGAGATACTAAACTATTTGTAACTCATATAATCGCTTTAGCTTTAGTTAGTGGCTTTGCTTTTATTGGTTCATTCGCATTATTATGGATTACTGATAAAATTTCTCCACTTAAAGTAAATGAAGCTGATTTCAAAATGGGATTAGATAAAAGTCAACACGGAGAAAATATTTAGCGATGTAAAAATAATTTTTATGTCGTTTAGATTTTTTAAAAAAGTGTTTTAATTTTTATTAAAACACTTTTTTTGAATAAAATCAATCTAATAAATTAATGATAAACTAATCAAACAATTAATTATTGATTTCAAAACTCAAATAAATTCTGATGAATAAAAATCTATTTATTAGGTAATTGAGAATGGCTCAAATATGATTCTTGGTAAAATTCATTATAAATATTTTCTAAATTATTTTTCATTTCGTTTTTTGCTTCTTTTAGATAAGCGTAAATAGTTGGTTTTCTGTATGAATGATAATCAATAAAAAATGCAACTAATACAATTTGGTTATTAATTGTATTAGTTATAATTCTATCAACTCCACTTTCAAAATCAAATTTTTTAGGTACTAATGTTTCAATTTTTCCTTGAGGAAATATAGAAACCATATTTTGTGATTCTGAAAGCAGTTTTTGAGTATAATGAATAGACTCAAAAATTGCTTTTCCTTTTTTTGAAACAGAATAAGTACCGATTTTGGTAAGAAACTTTCGTTTAGCAAGTTCTTCTTCAAGCATCATAATATGAAATTTTTTTTTAAAAATTAGATTATTAATTACGTAAATTAAAAATCCATCCCACCAACTAAAATGATTTGAAATGACAAGCAAAGAAAAATTATTATTGATTTCAACATTCCCTTTTATAATTATATTTCGAAAATCCTTCCGAATAATAAATTTAAAGTACCAGTCGAAAAAAAACTTATACCATTTGTTATGATTAGCGAAAATCATTGCATTATTTTACAAGACACATTATATTTTAAGTATTAAATTCATAAAATTGCAAGTTTTTATGAATTTTGCTGTAAATATAATGCCTTTTATAAAAAAAAAGGGTATTTATTTAAGAGAAAAAATATAAGAATGAATGTTTGATTGAATTAGAATTTGATTAATATTACACACATAAATTAAAAAGCCATTGCTGCATGATTAATCCTGAAAAAAGACGACTAAACGAAACTCGAAGCAATAGAGGCTGGAAAAAATGGGGTCCATATATGACAGAACGTCAATGGGGAACTGTGAGAGAGGATTATAGCCCAGATGGTTCGGCTTGGGAATATTTTTCATTTGAGCAAGCTAAAAGTAGAGCTTATCGCTGGGGAGAAGACGGAATTGCAGGAATATGCGACTACAAGCAACATTTATGTTTTGCAATGGGTTTTTGGAATGGGAAAGATGCGTTTTTAAAAGAAAGATTATTTGGACTTACTGGCAATCAAGGAAATCATGGAGAAGATGTAAAAGAAATTTATTATTATTTAGATTCTACTCCTACCCATTCTTATATGAAGTATTTATATAAATATCCACATGAAGAATTTCCTTATAACAAAATTTATCAAGAAAATAGTAAAAGATCTAAATCTGATCCTGAATATGAATTAATTGACACAGGGGTTTTCAATGACAATAAATATTTTGATATTTATATTGAATATGCAAAAGCTGATTCTGATGATATTTTAATTAGAATTAAGGCCATTAATAGAGGTAAAGAAAAAGCAACACTTTCTGTTATACCTAATTTATGGTTTCGTAATGAATGGACTTATTTAGAGGAACCTTACAAACCATGTATTTATGGTGGCAATAACAACACTTTTTATATAGATAATAAAAATCTTGGTAATTATAATTTTTACTTTGAAGGAAAACCCGATCTAATGTTTTGTGAAAATGAAACTAATCATAACAAAGTATATGGGCACAAGCCTCAAAAAGGTTTTTATAAAGATGGCTTTAATGAGTATGTAGTACATAATCAAAAAAAAGCTATTAATCCCAAATTAGAAGGCACTAAATCAGGTCTTTTATACAAATTAGAAATCAAGGAAGGAGAATTCGAAATCTTAAGATTTAGGCTTTCACAACAATCCCTCATAAAACCTTTTGAAAAGTTTAATCAATTGTTTAAAAAGAGAGTTCTAGATGCTGATATTTTTTATGGTGATTTACAAAAAGATATTGATAATGAAGATTTAAAAAATATCCAAAGACAGGCGTACGCTGGCATGTTGATGTCAAAACAATTTTATTACTTTGATGTAAGTCTTTGGAAAAAAGGAGATCCAGGTACTTCACCTCCAGGTGAACGTTGGTACGGAAGAAACATGGAGTGGATGCATCTTAATAACATGGAAATTATTTCTATGCCCGACAAATGGGAATATCCATGGTATGCAGCTTGGGATTTGGCGTTTCATTGTATCCCTTTAGCTAACTTAGACCCTGATTTTGCCAAAAGACAATTAATTTTATTGTTAAGAGAATGGTATATGCACCCGAATGGTCAGATTCCTGCATACGAATGGTGCTTTAGTGATGTAAACCCTCCTGTTCATGCTTGGGCTTGTTGGCGAGTTTATGAAATTGAAAAAGAAAAAACAGGCAAAGGTGATCATAACTTCCTAGAACGTGTATTTCATAAATTACTATTAAATTTTACATGGTGGGTAAATAGAAAAGATAGTCAAGGACATAATATTTTTGAAGGAGGCTTCTTAGGTTTGGATAATATTGGAGTGTTTGATAGAAGTGCTCCACTTCCTGTAGGTGGAAAACTTGAACAAGCAGATGCGACAAGTTGGATGGCTATGTATTCTTTGAATATGTTAAGGATTTCACTAGAGCTTGCCAATAATAATTCATCTTATGAAGATACGGCTTCCAAATTTTTGGAGCATTTCTTATACATTTCAGGTGCGATTTCAAATATGGCAGGAAATTCGCTTAACCTTTGGGACGATGAAGATGAATTTTTTTATGACGTTTTAAACAAAGGAAATGGAGAATTTCAACATTTAAAAATTCGTTCAATGGTGGGTTTAATACCACTTTTTGCTATTGAAACATTGGAAGCAAAGCATTTAGAAAGACTTCCCCATTTCAAAAGAAGATTAGAATGGTTTTTAGCATATCGCCCTCAATACGCAAATTTAGTTTCAACTTGGAAAGATCCTGAATTAGGTGTAAGAAGACGCTTTTCCGTTTTAAGAGGCTCAAGACTGAAAAAAGTTCTCAAAAGAATGCTTGATGAAACTGAGTTTTTATCAGATTATGGCATCAGAGCTCTTTCCAAGTTTCATGATAAAAATCCCTACGAGTTCAAAACTGAAGATGATGTTTTTAGCGTAAAATATACACCAGGAGAGTCAGAGTCTGGTATGTTTGGAGGCAACTCAAACTGGAGAGGTCCGATTTGGTTTCCTGTAAACTACCTTATTATTGAGTCTTTGGTTAAGTTTTATCATTACTATACAGATGATTTTAAAGTAGAATATCCCACAGGTTCAGGAAAACTATTAAACTTAAAACAAATTTCAGACGAACTAAGCCATAGATTGATGAGAATATTTATGAAAAATGGAGATGGCAAGCGACCTGCTTTAGGAAGCAACGAAATTTTTCAAAAAGATGAAAATTTTAAAGATAATATTCTTTTCTATGAATATTTCCATGGCGATTCGGGTCAAGGTTTGGGTGCTTCACATCAAACCGGTTGGACTGGTTTGATAGCTGATTTAATAGACCATCATTATACCCAGAAAAAAGCCATTTCAAATACATAGAATTATTTTAATTTCAATTCAATTATTTTCTTTCAAGAGCTTAGTTTTGTAGAAAC
Source organism: Cytophagales bacterium (assembly GCA_013298205.1). Lineage (GTDB taxonomy): Bacteria > Bacteroidota > Bacteroidia > Cytophagales > UBA9547 > JAAFJZ01. Next base: position 450 of record JAAFJZ010000135.1, on the reverse strand, counting down.
ATAATATGTTTAACAAGACTAAGTTTAAAATTATCTTTCAATGAATTCATTTTTGTCTCGCTTCACAAACTTTCAACTCAGAATCGTATTCGGCTTGCTAGGAGCTACTTTAGTAATTTCTTCAATTTGGTTTTCAGAATGGAGTTATTTTATACTTTTTGGACTAATTTGTTATTTTAGCAATATTGAATTTTACAATCTTTTAATTAATGATAAGAAAAAGCCTAACAAAAGGTTTGGAACTTTAATAGGAATGCTAATTTATTGTTTGGTTTTTTTGATTGAAAAAAAACTAATTTCTAATAATTTTTACTTGCTACTTTTTCCTATGTGCTCTTTTATATTCATAAACGAGCTTTACACACTAAAAAAGAAACCATTTAATAACTCAGCATTTACTTTACTTGGAATCGTGTATGTTTCTATTCCATTTGCTTTTATGCATTTAAT
>JAAFJZ010000134.1:788-6711 GCA_013298205.1 Cytophagales bacterium | reverse complement strand
TAAAGAAATTTACTCCGCTTTTTTCAAAAATAGTACTTTTCTAATATTTGAAAAATAGACGAAATTTTAATCGGATGGCAGTAATATTTTAATACATTATTTGGATAAATATTAAGATTGTGGTATATTGTCAAGTGTCAGGTGAGGACACCTGACATTAATACAGCAAAATGTTTACACTTTTTACTATTAAATGAGTATAACTCATTCTTGAGTTCACAACTATTTGAAAAAATATAGTATTTGAAGTCAAATATTGCTAGGTTGTGTTATTTATGCGTAAGGGATAGAGCGAAAAGCCCGCAGTGAGGTACGAGAGAGGACTTGTAGCGATAGCCCGACCCGATAGGGTTACGCCCCAATATTTACTTGAATTTCAATTCTACTTTGAATGTTCATTTTGCCAAACTTAATATTTCCCATATTTTACTCTTCCTTTTTTGTCATGAAAACCGCCTTTAAAAGTGGGATCTAGTCTTTTTTTCTGGTTATCAATTTCCAATTTCATGCCCTGAGATTCAGTAAAGGAAGTTTTTTCTTTATCTACATCAAGTGGCAAATCCAAATATGGGATTTTCATTTTGATTAATTCCTCAATTTTTGCAATTAAAAACTTTTCCGCTTCATTACAAAAAGAGATAGAAGTGCCTGATTTTAAGGCTCTTCCTGTACGCCCTATTCTATGAATATAATCTTCTGGCACTACGGGAATTTCAAAATTAATGACATGGCTTACATCAGAAATGTCAATTCCCCGAGCTACTACATCGGTTGCTACTAAAATGGAAGTTTCACTATTTTTAAAACTTTCTACGGCATTTATTCTTGTATTTTGGTCTTTATTGCCATGAATTACCTTGATTTTACCTTTGTGTTTTTTGTTTAAATTGTTGTATAATTCATTTGCTACTTTTTTGGTTCTGACAAAAATAATTACTTTTTCAAGTTTTTCTGTTTCTAAAATATAATCTAATAGATTGATTTTGGTAGCGTAATTGGGTACTGGGTACACTTGCTGGCTCACAGTTTCTACGGGTGTAGCCTGCGGACTCACTTCTATTTTCATAGGAAACTCCAAAAATTCGGCTGTAAGTTTTTCTACTCTAGCTGAAAATGTAGCCGAGAAAAGCAAATTTTGTCTCTTTCGGGGTATAACTTCTAGAATTTTTCTAATTTGGGGTACAAAGCCCATATCAAGCATTTTATCAGCTTCGTCTATGATGAGTGTTCTGATTTCTTTTGCATGAAAATGTCCTGCCAAATACAAATCCATAAACCTACCGGGCGTAGCTATCATCACATCAGAGCCTTTTTCTAAAGCTTGTATTTGCGCCTTAGTTCCGGTGCCACCGTAAAGGGCAATAAACCTCAAATCTGTATATTTACCCAAATTTACTGCGTGCTCAGCTATTTGAATACAAAGCTCCCGTGTGGGTGCAAGTACCAAAACCCTTGGGTTCATACCTTGCAAGTATTTCACTTTCATCAAAGTAGGAAGGAGGTAAGCTGCCGTTTTGCCCGTACCCGTTTGCGCAATACCGATTACATCATGTCCTGCCATGATGCTAGGGATTACTTTTTCTTGAACAGGAGTAGGGGTTTCATAAGCTGCATCTGCAATTGCAGAATATAACTGTTTGTTAAAGTTAAAATCTTCAAAACTTGCACTCATATTGATTAATTGGGTAGGTAAAACTATGATTGAAAACCTAATTATATAGGCTACGTTTGTAAAATCAAATCAAAGAGTTGTAAAGGTACGATTTTTTATTGATTTAAACCACCTAAAAACTTTGTTATGGAAGGTTCATTATTTCTTCAAAAAATCAATAAGCCGTTCGGATTTTTATCCATTTTATTGAAAGGTTTGCCTATGGCTTTTTTGGCTGGATGCAAATTGAAAGAAATAAATCACGAACAATGTACAACAAAATTAAAATATAAATACTTGGTAACCAATCCTTTCTCTTCCATGTACTTTGCATGCATGGCTATGGCAGCCGAGCTGGCACCAGGTTTGTTATGCATTATGTATGTATATAAACGCAAGCCTGAAGTTTCTATGCTTATCGTTTCCCATCGATCTTTTTTTTATAAAAAAGCCATAGGCGAGATTGTATTTATTTGTAAAGATGGAAATGCCATTTCCGAAACTATCAATAAAACCATCGCTGAAAATAAACCACAAATCTTTGAAAGCAAAACCGAAGCTTTTAATCAAGAAGGTATTTTGGTGGGTGAATTTTATTTTACTTGGTCTTTTAAGGCTAAAACTTAGAAATTGATTTTTTGATTTATTCATTTTCCTTTTTGAATTATTTTAATTTGGTTAAGATTTTTTTTTAATCAAAAATACTGGTTAAGAAATTAATTTTATAGATTTGTAATAAGTTTTTGAGTTACACCAGCTCATATAAATATTTATACAAATACTTAAAAAATGAAATCTAAACTTTTATTGCTTCTTATATTGTTTACTTTTAAAAGTTTCGCTCGAGAAAAGGCATTAGTTGGTTTTTCGTTTGGTTATAATTTACCAATTGGAAATTTTCGAGAAAAGAATTTGGTACTGATGAGTCAGCAGGCTTTGCCAATTTTGGCATTCAATTAGATGTTTTATTTTCTTATAAATTAGTTGATCAATTTGGTTTTATGGGCAAAGTTGGTTTTCAGAATAATTTTTATGATAATCTTTCCTTGGCGAAAATTTACGCCCAAAGAGAATTCACAACGAGCACCGTTTTGGTTCAATCTTTGGGTTGGGTAATGGGAACAGCTATGGCAGGTCCTTTTGGCTCTTTTAAAATCAAAGAAAAGTTTCACTTAGAGCCAAGAGCCTTGTTTGGTTTGGCAGTAGTAGGTTTACCAGAAGTTAAAATTACTTACAATCGCTCGGGCGATATTTCTTCAAATATTTTTAAAAGTGGTTCGGGAGCATCTTTTTCATATTTATTTGGGCTTGCTCTCAAATATGATTTGAAACCGAAAGTTTGTATTTGGGGGAGTTTAGATTATTTTGGAACTCGTACTGAAATAATAGGAGAAAAGTATATAGATGGATCTAATAAAATTGATTTACCAGAATACTTTCAAGATATTGCAAGCATAAATCTCAGCGTTGGAGTAGGTTTTAGTTTGGGAAAAGAAGGTAAATAAGTAAAAATTTAGTTTTTTAAGGTGCTGGTTGTCGTTTAAGAAACTAATAAACTAAAGTAATGACTTGTCCTAAAAAATGATTTTTCAGATACAATGATAGGGTTTGATTTTCTATAGCTTAAATTATGCTCTTTTAAAATTTCCCTAAAATATGAGTAATGAAAGTGTGCTTTGGTTTTAAATCCTTATATCTTTTTTAACTCTTCGGGGTCGTTGGTATTAACATTATAATGTGCAATGAATTCTCTCAACATTAAGCCTTCTGGTACTTTTTTTACAATTTTACGGTTGCCCAAAAACCAAGTTTCTATGCAAATATTCTGTATTACAAACTCAATTTTGCATTTTGGGTTTAAAACCACTTTTGAATTTTCAATGTGTTTTTTTATTTCTTGAAGTCTTTCTTCAATGCCAATGTCTTCTCCATCTAAGCAGACAATTAATTTGTCAAAAACAGGGTTGTCGTTGATGTTTTTGATAGCGTTAATAGTATGATTGTAAATTGAAGGAATACCGCCACCTGAAAATATATAAAAATTATTTTCTATAACGTCTTTTTCAAGAAAGACTTGTTTATAGTGCGGAATAATATAGTTTATCCATTTGGGGTACAATAAAACTTCTGTTTTTTCCCCTTTTAAAATAAAATATAGGTTCATATTTCTAAGAAATACCCTGTTTATAAAAAGGGTGATTAATTAAATTCATAAACCTATCGTGATGCGATTTACCTAAATCAAAATCTTTGGCATCAAAAGCTTTAATAATGCCGCCCTTCCTCGTTACAATTTTCCAATAGTCGTAAGGAATTTTATTGATGATATAGGGATGGTGGCTCGTAGCAATGAACTGTATTTTATTATTTTCATAGATTAAATCTTCAGTTAAAACATCTATACAATTGAGCCCAAGACCGTTTTCAAATTCGTCAATGAGAATTACTGTACCTTCATTCCATAGATACATTTCTGCAGTATGCAACAAGGTCCTAAACATTCCTGATGACATTTTGTGGTGAGGAATCCATTTTTGTACGTTCTTTTCTTTTATTTGAATTAAAGAAGTTTCAAGATCAAAGTTTGAGTGCTCATTTATGACATTGTGAGCTACTCTTATATTTTCAACTTGAGGAAAAACTTCAATAAATCTTGATTTTATTTCTTCAAAAGCAGATTTCGATACATCATAGATCAAAACTAATTTATGAAATGTATTTAAATCACTTTTTTTAATTTCTTCAAAAGTTTTAAACTGGTTTTTAAGCTTTTCTATTCTATATTGATTTAAATCAAAAAGATCTACTATTTTAAATGTATGGTCTCTTAAAATTATTAAATTAAAATTTTCGTAAATATCTTTTATTAAATGTTCTTCTTTTAGTATGTGTATCGCACTTTCGGTTGAATTTAATTTTGGCATTTCATTGCCGTTAAACTGAAACTTTTCAGAATTTCGATCAATTATAATTTTGTCATTTAAAAATATTTGCTCTGAAATTATTTTAGGCTCTTTTAAATCGCCCAGCTCAATAAAAAATTCCGGATTTAATTCATTTGCTGAATTAATAGTTTCAAACTCCCCCAACCACAAGTATTTATTTCCTTTTAAGGTTTGAAATTCCAATTCCCATTTTATGCCATTAACACTTTGCCCGCCTGCAATTTCTTTTAATGTATGAATAGATTTTAATATTTGGGTTTTACCAACCCCAGAAACCCCAACCAAAAGTGTTAAGTCAAAGAGTTCTATTTTTTCATATTTCCACTCTTCCTCTATATTGGTAAATTTTATGGAAAGCAATTTCATCTTTTGATAGTTAAAATAAGGTGTAAATTTATGGTTTATTTACTATTTTAAGAAAATATTTTGTTGCGGGAGTTCGGAATGGGATATGGGTTGTATTTTTTGCAAGTAATTCGCTTTATTTACCCAAACTACATTTTTTAATAGCCTCAATTTCTTTCCTTGAAAACGCTTTGCCATTGGCTCTAAAAATATATGGTGCCAGAGCCTAGGTTCTTTGGGAAGTTCTTTGAACCAGGCGTAAATGGTATTTGTTTTGCCACTTACAAAGCCCCAATTGATGGCACCTATTTTTAATTTTTTAAAGATAGGAAGATGGGTTTCAAATCGGCTATTTTGGGTTCTAGCCATATATTCGCTACAAAAAATAGGGCGATTGTATTTTTGTAAAGTGTCAATTTGTTTGAGCAAAATGGTCGAGTCGTTGTAATTATGAAAGGAAACGAAATCTGCTTGTGCAAGCAAAAAGTCATTTATCGGTTTGCAATCGTTCCAGATTCCAGATATGATCGGTTGAGAAGGATTAATTTCTCATGCCCAAGAAAATACTTTTTTGAGCAAGGGCAATGCTTTTTCTTGGTAGCCAGAATTGCAGGGTTCATTGTATAAATCCCACAAAACTACTCGTTTGTCGTTTTGGTACAAACGCATAATTCCCTTGGTGTATTTTTCTAGTGGCGACCATGTAGTAGAATCTAGTAATCGTTTTTTGCCAGGACATTGCAGCCAGCCCGAGTTATGAATGCCCTGTTTGGGTACAGGTTGTTTGCCCCAATTGGCTTCTTCAAGCCAGCAGTTGTCAAATAATACAAAGGCTACTTTGATTTGATTTCTCTCACTTATATTCAGAAAAATATTGATTCGTTTGGCAAATGCGAGTGAATCGTTTTCCCAAAGCAAGGTATGCAGAAAGACTCTTAGCGTATTGAAGCCAATTTCGTGAGCCATTTTGAGCTCTTTTGAA
>JAAFJZ010000134.1:0-778 GCA_013298205.1 Cytophagales bacterium | reverse complement strand
TGTCAAAAGTTTCTTTTTGCCACATTTCTAGCTGATTAATGGCATTGTAAGGGATGTAATTGCAACCTAGCATCCAAGCTTGGTTATCATGCCAAAGTTTTATTTTGGTCTCAGACCATCTTTCTTGTGCTTGGCTGGTTTGGCTTAGTATATTGAGAAAAAGAAGCGCAAATATGGCTTTTAGGTTCATAAAAAATAGGTTTATGAGTGGAATAGGAAGGTACAATAAAAAAAGGCAGGAAATGATTTCCTGCCTATAACTATGTGTGTTAGTCGATCGTGAAAGCGTAATTTTCTTCCATATACACATCTTTGTAGGCTTCTTCAGCCGTAGGATATGGAGATTCTTCTGCAAATTTCACCGATTCGGCTACCAAATCTTTTATTTTTTCATCTATTTCATCAAGCTCTTTTTCGGTAGCTATTTTTTGAGACAAAATTGTAGCTTTTACTTGTTCTAAAGGGTCTTGAGATTTGTACTCTTCTACTTCTTCTTTAGATCTATATTTGGCAGGATCCGACATGGAGTGCCCTTTGTATCTATAAGTTCTGAATTCTAAAAGCGTAGGTCCATCTCCAGATCTGGCTCTTTCGGCAGCTTCTTCTACCGCCAAATGTACATCTTCTACATTCATCGCATTTACTGCAAAGGAAGGTATATCATACGATTCGCCAAGTTTGTAAAGCTCTGTAACATTGGAAGTACGGGCTACAGAAGTACCCATAGCGTAACCATTGTTTTCGATAACGAAAATCACGGGAATTTTCCAAATCATAG
>JAAFJZ010000133.1 GCA_013298205.1 Cytophagales bacterium | reverse complement strand
CATGTGGCGAATTTTGCAACAAGACAAACCCGAAGATTTTGTGATTGCGACAGGCGTAACTACCCGTGTACGTGAGTTTGTGCGTATGGCTTTTGCAGAAGTGGGAGTAGAATTAAAATTTGAAGGAGAAGGAGCTAGAGAAAAAGGAATTGTTGTTTCGTGTTCAAATTCGGAATATCAACTTGTTAAAGGAGCGGTAGTAGTTGCAGTAGATCCACAATATTTTAGACCAACCGAAGTTGATTTATTAATAGGCGACCCTACAAAATCAAAAACAAAATTAGGATGGGTTCCAAAATACGATTTACCTGCTTTGGTAAAAGAAATGGTGGCTTCGGATGTCGCTATTTTCAAAAAAGAAAAATATTTGCAAGCGGGTGGGCATGAGATAAAGGCGTATAAGGAGTAGGAAAAATCTATTATAAAGGCAATATATCAACAAAATCAACATCCAAAGTGTAATTATTTCCTAAATAAAGAATTCTAGTTTGAAAACCTTCAATAAAATCTTCTTCAATATTGATTTGAAGTGATATTAATTTGAATTCAGAAGAGTTATATACATCATCTCCGTTTAAAGTTATTGCATTATAAACTTTTAAATCGGCTTTATCTTTTTGATTTGAAACTATATCGATAAAACATAATTTGGATTGTCCTTTAGAGTTAACCCTTATTTTAAACATAATTTTATATTTTCCTTTAGATAATTTAGAATAAGGTCCATACATTAATGTTTGATTTCCATGTTCTGGTTTGGCTCTCAAAAACTTGTAGTTTGAACAATTATTATCTACAATAAATTTTTGGTCATTATCGGGAATATTTGATCCAAGATTTTCTGCTTCAAGTCTAAAAAAAACATTCCATTGGGAATTTAATAGAATATTATTGGCAATAAACTGCTCAAATAATTTAACTGAATCAATATTCTGAGTCTGTTCCAAGTAAAAACGCAAATCAAGCAAATCTGAAACTAAATAGTTTTGAGGGTTTGAAATGATGTGATTTTTAAATTCCTTGAGTCCATAAATATTAGTGGTATCTTTTACCATTTTTTCTAATAGGGTAGCCTTTTGATTAGAAAAATTTAAGCTTGAATCGTAAGTTTTAGAATAAATATCATATTTCGAATTTAATTTATTGAAATATTTAAAGCTTAATAATCTTTTGTCTAAATGAAATTCTATCATTTGTGGTGATTCTCCCATACGATAGGTTTTGTAAATACAAAATCTATTCATATTGTCCCAATTGATATAATCAATATTTTGGATATTATTATTGTAAATTTTATAAGCAAACTCAGCTGGATTTTTAATATCCCTAAATGATTCTATAAGTTTAATTCGCTCTTCAATTCTTGAGGCTGGAGATGCATAATCGACATTAATAGGTGCAAAATAAAAAGCTGGACCAAAGGCTCCAATTTCAACTCCACCATGAAAATAAGTATTGAAAACTACCTTATTTTTAAAATCAATTTCTGAATTTATTGCTTTTGAATAATCAATAAAAGAGTTGTTGGCTTGTTCTTTATTGTAGCACTTTTCAACCCAATGATTTAAAGAGTAGACTGTAAATGAAGAAATTAAAACCATATACATTCCTTTTAAAAGTTTTAAATCATTTTTGCCTATTTTTTCAATTATAAAGTTGTATATAAATTGAATAGTGTAGGGTATAACTATTAAAATATATAGATGATAAATCTTTATTACTGCTAAGTCACCATTAATAAAGTATTCGGCAAATAGGTTAGCCAAGCATAAAATAACAATACTAAAAAAAATAATTAATGTATTAGCAGAATCAGATTTATTAAATGAAGAAAACAATTGAATTAATCCAATTGAAATTAGGATTTCAAAAGCAGGAAAATTAAACTGTTGAGTTGCTAAAAAAAATATACTATTAGAGCTTCCTGATTTTGCAACTGCGATAATATGGGGCATCAGAAAAGTAAAAAAAGCCAAAACAAAAACTAAAATGTATATATAAAAGTTGAAAAGCTGCTTTTTGAATTCATCGCCTTTCCAAGAAGCTTTTTTATACAAAAGTACACTTAGTTTTAACGCAAAAGCTATTGCTAAATACACAAAACAATGATAATAAAATAGGAAAAGTGTTATACCAAAAATAACTCCAATGAAAATATTTTTTACTGTTAAATGAAAAGAATTATTGCAAATTATTTTATAATAAAATATTAAAGCAATTAAAGCAGAAATGGTTTGGTAGGGCTTCATACGTATTTCATATTCAAAAAATACGGAAATGCTTATGATACTTAAAATTACTATTATATGCTCAAAACGATCTTTTAATAAGTAATAAGTTAGCGAAGGTACAGCCAAAATTCCAACCCAACTCCCAAATATTAAAACTTGATAAGATTCTAAATTGAAAATCTGTGCTATTTTGCCTAAAACAAAAAAGTATAAAGGTGCAATGTAAGATGGAATATCTTTTATTGTAGAGTCAACAAGCCATGTATTATAATATTTGTATTTTGATACCAAGGCGTTCATATACCAATAATCAGAATAAGGGATTGTAAATGGATTAAAACCACTACTTACTATACAAAAAGCTAATAACAGAGTAAGCCCCCATCCAATTACAAATAATGAAACTTTATCGGTTTTGAAATAAAGAATTAAAACAAAAAATGAAAACAAAATTACGCCAATTTTTAAAATCAATAATTGTTTAAAAGGGAAATCGTAACCTTGAACTACATATAATTCAGAAATATGTGTAAAAAAAAGGAGTCCAAGTAAAATAATGAAAAATAAAAGATAGTAAGTCTTTAAAAAGTTTAAGATTGATTTAGTCATAACTATTTTTTTGTGAAATATTGTTTATAAGGTTATGTTTTAAATTTTAAAAACGAGTGTTATTTAAAAAATATCATAAAAATTTAATATAAATTATTCGATTTCTTTAAAATTAATTTATTTAAAGTAGTATTCAAGTTATAAATTATTATTACAACTAGAATGTTTTACATCAAATAATTATGGTGTTTTTATAACAAACATACTCGATTTTTTAAAATAAATATATTTTTTTCTTTTATAAAGAATTATAGGATTTATATCATATTTGTAAAAAATATATAATTGGATTTCAAAAACCTTTTCAAATCAAGTCTTTTTAAAAATTTTATATCAATTGGTGTAATACAAATCGCGAATTTTGGTTTACCACTTCTTACAATTCCTTATGTAGTAAGAATCATTGGACCCGAACTGTTTGGCACAATTTCGTTTGTTCAATCTTTAGTTGCTTATTTTACGTTGTTTATAAATTATGGCTTTGATTTGTCGGCTACAAGAGATATTTCTCAAAACAGAAAAAACCCTGAAATAATATCACATATTACTTCAGAAGTTTTTCAAACAAAATTTATTTTACTTTTATTTGGATGCTTAGTTTTTCAATTAATAATCATATTTATTCCAAAATTTGAAAGTGTAAGTACTTTACTATGGGTAACATTTTTAATAAATATAGGATTTGTTTGTTTTCCAAATTGGTTATTTCAAGGGTTTGAAGAAATGACAAAAATGGCTTTTTTTAACCTTTTAATTAAAGTAATTTTCTCATTTTTAATCTTAATTTTTATTAAAAGTCATTCTGATTATCTATTTGTAACATTATCTACTTCTATTGGACAGATAATAGTCGGTTTGATTACAATGATTTATGGTATTCATTTTTTTAAAATTAAATTGAAAATTTGTAGTGCTAAATCAATTTTAAATACTTTAAAGCAAGGTTTTCCTATTTTTGCATCAATGATTGCAATAAGTTTATATACAATTACAAATTTGTTTATATTAGGTTTTTATGCAACAGATTATGAGGTCGGGCTATTTTCTGCAAGTAGCAAATTAGTAACAATTTCTGCTAGTTTAATTTTAATGCCTTTAGGACTGACTTTATTTCCTCATATTGGTAAGCTCTTTAATGAATCTGTAGAAAAAGCTTTTACGTTTATTAGAAAAATTATTTTCATTACAACGGGATTAACTATTTTCATTTCATTAATTTTATATTTATTCTCTAATGAAATTATTTATTTGGTATTTGGTAATGAATTTAAAGAAGCTGTAAATAGTATGAAAATTTTAGCCTGTTTACCTGTCATTATAGGATTAAACAATGTGTTTGGGCTTCAAACAATGTTGAATTTAAAAATGGATAAAGAATTTTTACTAATTACAATTTTAGGATCATTGATTTGTGTCATTTTAAATTTTATATTTGTACCAAAATATGGTCATATTGGGTCTAGTTATATTTGGGTTATTACTGAAATAGTAATTACAATATCAAGCTATCTTTTTATAAGAACAAAACATTTTAGGATTTATAAATTCATTTGAAATTAAGTTTGATTTTCAAGCCTTTTTATCATTATTAGACTTTTAATTTATGTTAAGAAAAAAATGATTTCAAAAACCTTTAATTTTAATTTAAAAAATGTTTTTCTGCTATAGTACATTTGTTTTTTATTCAAAGACATTTTCTTAATTCAAAAAATTAGAAATTAATGCAAAACTCCAAATTTAATATAAACATTATATTGCCTTTTTTTCCAAAAAAACCTGGAGGTGGGGTTAAGATAATGTATGAATATGCAGATAGATTATCATTATTAGGACACAATATTATTATCTATCATGTTAACAATACAAGATATATAAATAACTTTTTTCTTTTACCTTTTAGATATCTTTACCACAAAATTCGCTATAAAAAATTTATTCCAATTTGGTATACATTTTCTTCAAATAAAATTTCTTTTAAATATATTTGGACATTATCTAACAAAAATATCAAAGATGCTGATGCTACAATATCAACTTGGTGGTCTTTAGCGTACGACTTAATAAAACTAAATGATAAAAAAGGTGTAAAAATAAATTTCATTCAAGACCATGAAACGTGGGCAGGTTATGTTGATAAAGTTCAAAAATCTTATTCTTTACCTGTCATACATGTAACTACTTCTGATTTCTTAGAGAAATTGATATATGACTTAACAAAAAAAAAACCACATAAAATTTATTATGGTTTTGATAATATCAAATTCAAAATTATCAACAAAATAGAAGAACGTAATCCGTTTAGTATTTGTTTTATGTACTCTAATGAAGTAAGAAAAGGTTCTAAATATGGAATAAAAGCATTACAGATATTGAAAGATCAATATCCTCAACTTACAGTAGATGTTTTTAGTGCGATTATAATACCCAATAACTTGAATCTACCTTGGATTAATTTTCATTTACAACCCAAGAACCTACCTCTGATATATAACAGAAATGCAATTTTTATAACCTCAAGCATAAAAGAAGGGTGGGGAATGCCTGCAACGGAAGCCATGTTTTGTGGATGTGCAGTGGTTGCAACTAATATTGAAGGGCATTTAACATTTGTAAAAAATATGGAAACGGGGATTACATGCAATCCTGGAAATGAATATTCGATTGTAGAATCAACTCAATTATTGCTTAACAATCATAATTTAAGAGTTAATATTGCAAATAATGGAAATTTATTTGTTCAACAATTTGATTGGGGGTTTGCTACTCAAAAAATGGTTTCAATAATTCAAGCAAACTTATAATTTAATTTTACTATGCTCAGAGTAGACCTGAAATTATACGATAAATAATATTCTATGATAGCAATTATTTTAGTAAATTATAATAATTTTGAAGATACTACAGAGTGTCTTGAAAGCTTACTTAAACTAGAAAATGTTGATTTTAATATTTTTGTAATTGATAATTGTTCTACAAACGATTCTTGGGAAAAGCTACAATCATGGTCTAAAGTTGAATTAAAAATTAATTATAATGCACCACAACTAATTCGTAATTTGGTATATCCGTTGATTGAAAAGCCTATTGATTCAAAATTCATTTTAGAAAATGATTTAGGTATTGAATCATACTCCGAAAAAGTTGTTTTTGTAAAAGCTAATAAAAATAAAGGATTTGCAGCTGGAAATAATATTGCATTAAAATATCTACTTAATCAACCTAATTTTGAATACGCATGGCTACTTAATAATGATACTGTTGTAGAAAAAAATGCTTTATTTGTATTAAAGAAAACGTACTCAGAAAATAATAATATTGGAATTTTAGGTTCTAAATTACGATACTATGACGAACCTAATAAAATACAAGCAATTGGCGGAATTTATAATCCATTTAGTGCAACTGCAAAACATATTTATTCTCATCAAGATGATAAAAAATCCTTAGAAATCCCTAAATTTGATTTTGTTATCGGTGCTTCTATGTTTGTATCTAAAAAATCATTACAACAAATAGGTTTGCTTAATGAAATATATTTTTTATATTTTGAAGACATAGAATGGTGCAAAAAAAGTAAAAAAAAAGGTTTTGAAAATAAAATAGAAATTAATTCCATTGTTTATCATAAAGAAGGTTCTACAATAGGTTCGGCTATTGATGGAGCAAAAAAAAGTTATATATCTGATTATTTTGGAACTAAAAATAAACTTGTTTTTACACAAATAAATAATAAGAAATATTACTTATTTGTATATTTATCTATGTTTCTAGTTTTAGCAAATAGAATTAAAAGGTTTCAGCTGGATAGAATTTTAATGGTCTTAAAAATAATGATTGGAAAATGAATATTCAAAAAATAAAGGACATAAGAAATTTCTCATTT
>JAAFJZ010000132.1 GCA_013298205.1 Cytophagales bacterium | reverse complement strand
GTCCTGGCAGGTGGAGGCGATCTTTCCAATCGGGTTCTATGGTAGCTGGAGTTTCTATTTGGTCTATCCGTTCTATGCCTTTGTTTTTAAGCAAAGAAGCTTGAAGAGTAGCTATATTTACAGTATCAGATACCGTGAGCAGCAAGTGTTGCATGGCTTATAAATTTATTTAACTCAAATATACTTAAAATCTAAAAAAATGAAAAATTTTAATTGAAATACCAATGTAATTACTACCAATGTTAATAAATATATAATCAATATTTTTTACATAGACTTTTTTTAACTCAAAAATGCAATGTTTAAGGTTTATTAAAAAAAAATTGACCCATAATTGTACTTATATTTAAGTAGAAGGATTTCAGAATATAAAATTTATAGCTAATAAAAAAGCTATTGCCTAGCGCTCAAATATTTCTTGGTATACTCTTCTTTTCTTGAGAAATAAAAACGCCAAATGATTGAGTTAATTTCCCACCATTTAATGTTTCTTTTGTTTGGAGTAACTTTTAGTTTAGGAATTGAAGAATAAAAGGCAAAATGTGCTTGCAAAATCGCAAAAGTATCTTTGTAGAAACCAAAAATAAGAAAATAAACGCCTGCAATTCCATCTACTACTAGCCTTAAAGGAAGCAAATAAATTAAACTGCTTAATGGTATATTTTTATAAATAAGAAAAAGTCCGTTTCTAAAATTGAGAAATGTTTTATGTGGATTGGATTTATGCAAAGTTCCACCTCCTAGATGGTAAACAACAGAATCGGGCATATACATGATTTGGTAGCCTTTGTGTTGCAAACGCCAGCAAAGATCTATTTCTTCCATGTGAGCAAAAAACAAAGGGTCAAAACCTCCAGCCTCGTAAAAACAACGTGAGCGGATAAAAAGACATGCCCCAGAAGCCCAAAAAATTGGTCTGATTTGATTGTATTTTAAATCGTCTTTTTCTGTAATATGAAACACTCGACCTTTACAAAAAGGCAAGCCCAATCTATCTAAATATCCTCCAGCAGCTCCTGCATATTCCAATTTATCTTTGTTTTCATAAGAAAGAATTTTTGGCTGAATGGCAGCAGTTTGTGGGTTTGATTCAAAATAAGAAATGGGTGAATTTAACCAATTATCATTTACTTCGACATCTGAATTTAAAATGACAAAATAATCGGCTTCAATTTGTGCCAACCCTAAATTATATCCTTCGCAAAAGCCATAATTTTTATCTAACTCGACTATATAAACATTGGGGAAATTTTGTTTGAGATAAGCAACAGAATCATCATTTGAGCCATTATCAATTACATGAATTGAAGCATCTGGGCTATAATGTACAACTGATGGCAAAAATTGTTGCAGATGTTTTTTGCCATTCCAGTTAAGTATAGCGATTGCTATTGAGGGCATTGAAGTTATTTGCCGAAAGATGATAAATCGAAGCCTGGAATATTAGGTAAAATCCCCTCTGTTGATTTTTTCATTTCCAAAGCTATTTTGTCTTCTATTTCAACCAAGGCTTTATTGATGGCTGCGATGCACAAGTCTTGTATTATTTCTTTACTATTGGGCTCAAGTAGCGTTGAATCTATCTCTAAAGCTGTAACAACTTTTTTTCCGTTCATACTTACTTTCACCATACCTGCACCCATTTCTGTATGCACTTGCAAGAGTACAAGATTATCTTTGGCTTTTGCCATTTTATCCTGCAACTCTTTTGCTTTTCCCATTATTTGACCAAAATCCATACCTTATTTTTTTGCAAAACTAATATAAAAATCATTTGATTAAAGAAACATAACCAAATTCATTCTTGGTATTTCCTAATAAATCGGTAGATGAAATTTTGTAGGTGTAAACTTCTGGAATCGCTTCTACCCCTGCAATCAGACCATCCCATTCATTTTTGCCTTGGGAAGTACTAAAAACCATTGCGCCCCAACGGTCAAAAAGTTCTAATTTTAGGCTTTTTATAAAATAAGTTTTCCATCTAAAAGTATCGTTTAAACCATCTTTATTTGGTGTAAATGCGTTTGGAATTAATGTTAAAGCTTCTTTTTTAATTTCTAACAAATTTGAATATGAGCTTTCTGATAAATTTTGATTATTTTTTATGTTAGATTTAATTCGAAAATAGGCTACTTGATTTAAGGTGTCGGCTGTAGGTTCTGTAAATTTTAACAAACTTGAATTGTATTGAGTAATTACATTTTTTTGTTCATCTAGTTGCTCAATTGTGTAATCTAAAAGACTTAAATCGCTGCCTATTGGAGACCAATCAAAAGTAATTTTGTATTGATTATCAATTTTATACTTTACGAAAACGGGTGAGATAACAGTAGAAATCTCAGATTGAAGTTTACAACTATTTTGTAAATAAAGTTTGTAAGCTAAAGCTGTATTTGATGGGTTATTTTGGGTATCAATATATTTTGAAACTGATGTAACAGTATCCAAAAGTGAAAATTGAGCTCCATTTTTTGAGCTTAATATGTAATAGGTTTCATTATTAGTACTTTTCCAATTGAGCTGGACTTGATTTTCAATAACAGTTGCAAAAATATCTTTGGGTTTTTGGGGTGCTGTTTTGGAAATAGCTTTAAGGCTTATTGAATCAGAAATTGAAACGATAGCTTGTTTTCCAAATGTTAGCCTCCATTGATAAAAGTAATTAGAACCACATACTACCTCATTATCATTAAAAAAAGAATTATTTGGGTCTAGAGAAGTAAAATCCTTTAATAGAATATTGTTTTTTAACAAACTTAAAGAAAAAATACTATCGGTAATAAAATCTGGAAATTTTATAGTGTTAAAACCATTTTTCGCTTCCCCATTTATATACAACAATGGCACAAAAGAGGAATTAATTTCTTTGCCACAAGTATCGTACACTTTTACGTTAATTTGAGTGTTTGGATTATTTGGTAAAGATATTTTACGGATTTCGTTTACTTGATTAGAAGCTATGAATCCCCTAAACACATTTTGACTTGTAGAAACAGAATTTTGTATTTTATAACGAGTTCGTTCTTGACTTTGTGAAATATTAAAGTATACAATATGTTCTGAAGAATTATTTACAACATTTTCTGTAATTTTTGTAATTCTAGGCGTAGCCAAATTTTCCAGAGGAGTAATAGGAAAGTTAGCCTCCACTCCACAATTCACATCGTTATAAGAGGCATTCATTAAAATATTTCTTGGCTTCAAGTCGGCATATTGATAAATAGGAGAAATGAAATTTTGAGCATTTAATTTTGAATTTCCATCTCCCCAATCTATTAAATATTGATCATATTGATTAGGTGCAAAAACGATTCTAACCTTTCTGTCTGCACATTTTTCTATCAAAGGTGTAGGAGTAAAAGTAGATAAAACTTGAATAAATTGCTTTTTGATTACGCTATCTCCTTTACCATTAAAATTACCCAATTGAGTTATTGAATAAAATCCAGTTGCAGTATATGTGAAAGTAGTGCTGGTTGTATATTTACTTTTTTGTGTAATATTATTTGCACCATAGTTGTAAATAATTTGAGAACCTGTGGTGCTGCAATCTATGATATTTACTTTAAAAGGCACACATCCTCTAGTGGGAGAAGCTGTAAAACAAGGTTGTGAAAAAGAAATATTGCCACCCAAAAAAAGTAAAAGTGTAAAACAAATTGAGAATAATTTCATCTATAATTCACTAAAAAATATTATTTTAGTCCATTCATAACTTCTTCAAATCCAATGGCTTGATGAGATGCACTATGAATACTTTTACCATTTTTCACCAAAATAATTTGTGGAGATTGATGTTCAATGTTGTAATGTTGAGCTAATAAATTAGATATTGAGCGAAAATTAAGCAAATCTAAATAATAAGTTTTTATATCAATTAATTCGCTTTTCCATTGTCTTTCCAAACGTGAAAGAGCTGAGCTACTGATAGAACATCTTGTGCTATGTTTAAAAATAAGTACAGGAGTTTGAGCAGAAATTTTGTCAATTTCAGCGATTTGGTTTTCTTCTTTTAAATCAATCCAATTCATTTTTTAAAGTTTTGGGTAAAGGTAATTGTTTATTTTAAAAATCATTTCAATTCAGTTGCCAATTTTTAAGAATAGAAATTCAAATTTTATCAATTAGAAAAAGGTTTTCTCATTTTGAATTATTCGAGAAAACCTTTTTCAATTAAAAGTTTTAAAAGCTTTTATACTAAACCAGCTTTTACTTCTTTACATCAAAATTACTCAATAATTACTTGCGTTTTTTTGGGTAATTCTTTGTCTTTAGGTAAAGTAATTTGCAAAATACCATCTAAATAATTTGCTTTAATTGCTTCTTTATTTACATTTTCTGGCAAAGGATAGCTTCTTTCATAAAAACCAAAAGAACTTTCTGTTTTGATATATTTAAGCTCTTTAGATTCTTCAAATTGTTTTTTTTCTGCACTCACTACCAAAATCTTATCTAGAACATCTAGTTTAATATCTTCTTTTTTTACACCAGGAAGTTCTATTTTCAAAAGAAAAACTTCTTCGGTTTCAAGAAAATCGGTAATTAAGTTTTCTTTTTTTGATAAATAATTGCTTTCTGAGTCTACCAAATAATCTATTAAATGAGAGTAGTTTTTTGGGTAACTTTTACTGTAAATGGGTTGAAATTTAAGGATTGACATAATTTTTATTGTTTTGAGTTAAACATTGATTTGAAAAACAATTTTACAAATCAAATACCAATCGAAAATAGGTTTAAAATAAATGACAAAAAGTCATTATTTTATGAAAATAATTTTAAAAGCATGACAAATAGTCTTGTAATTAATTTTGTGTTCGCATTCTAAAAAAAGATTTTCATTTTGAAACTATAAATTAATTAACATAATCTTTAATAGTTTTTGAATTAATCTTAACTTTATGCTTTTAATAAACATAGCAAATAAAAATGTTTGAAATTTTATGAATTATAGATTCTGGCAACTGCTAATCATTATTTTTTTGGTGTTAAGAACTAAAAGTGCATATTGTCAAGGTTGTAGCGATGCAGGATTTTGCACAATGGGAGCTTTAAAACCTAACCAAAACCCAAATATTGCAAACAAACTAAACTTAAGATCGATTGAATTAACCAATTATTTTGCTTTTACTCCTGTTTCAAGATTAGAAGGGATTTTCGCTCAAGTAAATGATTATTTTCATACAATAGTTGCAGATGCCAATATTGGAATCGGAAAAAATTATTCATTTCAAGTAAAAATGCCTTATAATTTTACTTACGGAGTACTTGCCAATACCTCAGGAATTGGAGACATAAGTTATGGGTTAAGTAGAAATTTATACCAAAGTCAAGATTTGCAAATTGGGTTAACATTGGGAGGAAAAATCCCAACTGGAGAATCAAATTTAAAAGTAAACGAAAGACCTTTGCCCATGTATTATCAACCAGGCTTGGGTACTTGGGATGCGCTTGCAGGTGTGGGCGTAAATTACAAAAGTTTTCTTTTTACATTCGGGATTCAACACCCATTTAACGCCAATAACAATACTTTTCTTTGGACACCTTGGAAGCTTTTAGGTGGGCAAGATTCTACCAATGCACTTCATTACTCCAGAACTAACCAATTTGTAAGAGGTACAGATTTGATGTTTAGAGTAGAATATAATCTTAGATTTGCAAATTGGAATTTGCATACGGGTTTGTTGAATATATTTAGAATCAACAAAGACCAATTTAAAAACCCAATCAAAAACGCTTTTGAAGAAATCCCTTTTAGTAATGGTTTGGTTTCGAGTTTTATTTTTGGAGGGACATATCGTTTTGATACTCAGTCTTCTATTAAAATAATATGTGCAATTAGATTAAACGATAGAGAATCAGATGCTGTTGGTAAAGAAAAAAACCCAAATCCAGATGGATTAAAACGTTATTTTGTAAACACAATTACTTATGAGTATAGGTTCTAATTAAAATATCAATTTAAATTTCTTTAAATTAAATATGAAAGCCATAGCATCCTTTATAACTATATTTTTATTTTGTCAAGTTATTTTTGCCCAAAATAAAAAAGATAAGCCTGAAAAAAATTTAATTTCAACTTCTACCGGCTTTTCTTTTAAGAATGCTGAAAATTATTTTTATAACTCCAAATTCGATAGCTGTATCTCGTTTTCTAACTCTGCTTTTCAAGCAAACCCTAATAATAAAGAAGTAAGACTGACTGCTCAAGAATGGGTTATTCGAAGCAAAATAAAATTAGGAGATTATGAACAAGAGAACAAATTAGATTCCTTAATAGAAGTATCAAAAAAAAGCTTTAAATCAATTTATGCCTTATTATTAATTGACAAATCAGAGATTTTACTTCAAAAAGGTTATTCCGAAGATGCATTAGAGGTAGTTTCTGAGGCCGAAAATATTATCAGTTCTACAACTAAAACTTCAAATCAACTTAGCTCATCTATATATGCACAAAAATCAATTGTTTACTGGAACCTCGGTAATGTAGAAACGGCACTTGAATATTCATATAAATCATTAGAAATAAACAAAAACTCAACAAACCCAAATCAATTGGTGCAAGCTAAAATTTTAAATAATCTTGGACTTATACTTTTAACTAACCAAGTAGAGGAAGCTCAAAATTATTTTTTAAAAGCAAAAGATATTTATGAAAGTTTAAAAAAACAAAACTCCCTGGAGTATGCTAATTTGCTAAATAACATAGCAATAGTTTACAAAACTCAAAAAAAATATTTTGATGCATTAGAAATTATGAATCAAGTTTTGGC
>JAAFJZ010000131.1 GCA_013298205.1 Cytophagales bacterium | reverse complement strand
TAGTGTATCACCTGATTTAAAACTTGGTAATGAATTTCTTAACTCATTACTTTCTGATTCTACAAATTTAATTAGTGGGTTCATTCTAGCGTATTGTCTTTAATTTCCTTAAAAGTTTGCAAAACTAGTTAATTTATTTTAAAGTACACAATATTTATTATCATTAATTTTTTAGAAACTTATTTTTTAAAAATTATCTGTTTTTGTCTTTATTTAATATCGATTTAATTACATTTAGACTTTAATTACTATTTTAAAGAATTTATTATGAATTTAACTTCTACATATTTTTCAAACATTGTTTTATTGGTTGACGATAACGAAATAGATAACATTATCAATACGAGAATGTTAATTCATTCAAACTTTGCTAAAAATATTTTATCTCATACAAGTGGTAAAAGTGCCTTTGAGCTATTGAGGAGCCTTGAAATTTTGGATATGCCCGAAGTTGTTCCTTCTTTGATTTTCTTAAACTTAGATATGCCAATTATGGATGGCCTGCAGTTTTTAAAAGATTTTGATTCTTTAAGTGTTGATTTTAAAAATAAAATAGAAATAGTAATTTTATCCTCAACTGTGGATCAAAAAGAAATCAAACAAGCACATAATCATAATAGAGTTGTAAAATTTATAAGCAAACCACTAACTTTATCAAGTTTGAAAAATGATTTTGTTCTTGCTTAATCGATATATCTTTTTGTTATTTCAGAGTAAGAATCGATTCTTCTATCCCTAAAAAATGGCCATCTTTGACGATAATATTCGATTTGGTCCAAGTCAATTTCTATACAAAAAGTAGTTTCTTTTTCATGTGTTGTTTGAGAAATAATTTCTCCTAATGGGTTGCTTATAAAGCTATTACCCCAAAAAGTTAAATCTTCTTCTTGTCCTATTCTGTTTGCTGCACAAACAAAAACCCCGTTTGCTATGGCATGCGATTTTTGCATAGTGAGCCAAGCCTCAAGTTGCGGTTTGCCCCACTCTTGCGGTTCTGTGGCATCCCAACCTATGGCGGTTGGATAGAAAATAATCTCAGCTCCCATCATAGCGGTTAGTCTTGCTGCTTCAGGGTACCATTGATCCCAGCAAATTAAAGTCCCGATTTTTGCATATTTTGTTTGAATAGCTTTAAATCCTAAATCGCCAGGTGTGAAATAAAATTTTTCATAAAAAGCTGGATCGTCTGGGATGTGCATTTTTCGGTAAACGCCAGCAATTGATCCATCTGCATCTATTACCACAATTGAATTATGGTAAATGCCAGCAGTTCTTTTTTCAAAAATGGGTATAATAATTACAGATTGATATTTTTTTGCAATAACTGAAAATAGTTCGGTAGAAGGGCCAGGAATGGTTTCTGCAAGTTCAAATTGTTTATAATCTTCTGTTACACAAAAATATCTGCTTCTGTACATTTCTTGCAAACATATTATTTGCGCACCTTTACTTGCCAACTCTTCAACTTGTAAAGCAGATTTTTTCATGTTTTCTTCAATATTATGTCCGCATGAAGATTGTGCAATTGCGATTTTTACTAATTTCATAACTTAATATTTTCTAATTTTCTATACTTTATTAATGATTGCAATTACTTTTTTTTGTTCCTCTAATCTTAAATTAGAAGGCAAACTTATTCCTTTTTGAAATATATTTTCCGAAATATTTTCACCATAAAATATTGCATTTTTAAAATAAGGTTGTAAATGCATAGGCTTCCACATGGGGCGTGCTTCAATGCCATTTTCTTCAAGTTTAAGAAGTATTTTTTTTGATTCGTTTCCCTTGAACATAAAAGAAGATAGCCAACGATTTGAAAACGAATGATTTAGTTCTATTTGAAAACTCATTTCTTTTTCTAATTCTTTACAATAAAAACCAAATACTTCTCTCCTGTGTTTTATTTTACTTTCAAGTTGTTCCATTTGAGCCCAGCCAATAGCAGCATTCAAATTGCTTAATCTGTAATTATAGCCAATTACTTTATGCTCATAATGTGTTACATTTTCTCTCGACTGTGAAGCATATTTGATAGCCATTTCAATATATTCTTTTTTTGTTGAAACGATTGCACCGCCACCACCTGTACTTATGATTTTATTTGCATTAAATGAAAAAATCCCTATTTCGCCTAAAGTTCCCAATTTCTTCCCATCAAAACTAGAACCCAACGCATCGGCTGCGTCCTCTATCAAAATGATATTGTAAAGTTTGCACAAAACAATGATTTTGTCTATTTGTGCAGGCATACCTAAAGCATGAACCAAAATAAATGCTTTAGGTGGACGACCATTTTGAATTAAATCTTTTATTGCAAATTCTAAAATAACAGGGTCGACATTCCAAGTATCTATCTCTGAATCAATGAAAACAGGTTCACAGTTTTCATACATAATAGGATAAGATGCTCCTATAAATGTAAGACTTGAGCACAAAATAACGTCTCCAGCTTGCACATTTATAACTTTTAGAGCCAAATGGATAGCAGAAGTACCAGATGCACATAAACTTACATTTGAAGAGCCAGTAAATTTTAAAATTTGGGATTCAAAAGCATCAGTAGCTTCACCAAAAGATGCAAAATGATTGTTTAAAATCGCTTTTTGAATATATTCGGTTTCATTTCCAGCCAAAGTTGGTGGAGAAAGATAAATGCTAAATTTACTAGTATTTTTCAAAATTTAGATTAAATTTCTTTGATTTTTTTGGCTGGATTGCCTGCAAACATACTATTTTTTGGAATGTTTCGAGTTACGATTGCACCTGCACCCACAATGCTATTTACCCCAACTTGAACATTAGGTAAAATCACCGCACCAGCACCGATTAGCACATTAGATTCTATTTCTACACCACCACACAATATTGCGCCTGGAGCAATATGCGAAAAATCATTTATTTTTACATCGTGCTCTACAATTACACCTGTATTGATAATCACATGATTTCCTATTTTAGACCCACTTTGTATGATTGATTTATGCATAATCATATTTCCATTTCCTAATTGAGCCTGAATAGAAATTAATGCAGATGGATGTATTAAATTTGTAAATTGATGTGAGATTTTTTGACTTACTAAATGCCTGTTTTTATTTGAGCCAATCGCAATTATTATGGGCAAATCTGGTAGAATATCGCTTTCATAAAAAAAAATATTATTTTCTTTGATTAAGTTAAGGTCATCATCAAAAAAAGCTACAACTTTTATTTGACAATCTCTAGCTATATCTTCAACCACACGACTATGACCACCTTTTCCATAAATTATTATTTCATTAGCCATTGAAATGCAGTTTTTGTATTATAAGTAATTGATAATATGTCTATTGTAAATATTTATAAAACTTCACTTTTTAATTAGTCTCACTATTAATTCACCATTGCAGGTTAAAAATCCTGAATATGCGGAAGCTCTAACAGGAAGTTTACCTGATAAAATATTGCCTTCTAACTTCAAAATTCCAGATTGAATAAGGACATTGCCTTTTATAGAAACTCCTGAAATGCTTAAGGTTTGTATCTGAGAAATATCTTCACTTGTAACTATGATTCCGTTTGCAATACCAAATATGGGTTCGCAATTGGTTTCGGTACATGGTTCGTTTGTGATTTTTAACTTTTTGCCATCTTTTTGTATCGTAAATAAAGAAGTACTTGTTATTGTATTTGTTTGTCCAAAGCAAGGAATAGTAATCGTGCTAATTCCATCATATTTCCCCAAAAACTTGTCTCTATCATCTGATGAGGTGTTATTAATATTGGGTTTAGGTGAATCGGGAGCGCAAGAAAGCGCAAAAATCAAAAAGTAAAGGATATATTTTGTCATTGTACAAAAATAATTAATTAACAGATTTATAAGTCAAAACCACTATTCCACACTCAAAATGTTTGGCTTGAATTGCTTTAAAATTTTGTTTTTTTGATATTTCTTGAAAAATTGGCATCCCTTTTCCTATAATTACAGGATTGATAAAAAGATGTATTTCATCTATTAATTCTTTGGTAATCAAGGAAGAAACGAAAGAACCGCCTCCATAAACAATGATATCATTTCCATTTTGTTGTTTGATTTTCAAAACTTCTTCTGTAATTTCTCCAGTTGCTACTTTGGTATTATTCCAGATAGATTTTTCATAAGTTTTGCTAAAAACTATTTTTGGTGTTTTAGTAAGCTTTACTCCACCTAAATACTCAGGGTCGTTTGGGTTTTTGATTACGTTTTCCCAATGCGGTATAAAACCTTCTGCAAGTTTTCTTCCCAAAAGAATCGTATCAACAGGTTCTGTTAACTCTTTTACATATTCTAATAAATCTTGCGACCATTCAAAAAGCATCCAATCCATTTCTCCATTAACTCCAGAAATAAAACCATCTATCGTGATTTGAACTTGTAACTTTAACTTTCTCATTTACATAGTTTTATGTTAATTTTAATGACTCTAATAATGAAAATTTTAAGCTGAATATTGAGCTTATTTTTCATTGTTTAACTTTAACTTTCCTTTCAAATTTGCTAGATGCCAAGCTGTACAAAATATCAATTGACTTGTTTTTTTTATTTTTGCATAGTCTATTTTATTATAGGTATCTGTAGTTTGATGGTAGTCCTTGTGTATACCCGAAAAATAAAATATTACTGGAATGTTATTTTTGGCAAAATTATAATGATCAGATCTATAGTAAAAACGATTCGGATCTCTTGAATCATTATAAGTGTAATCTAATTTTAGATGAGAATAGGTTTTATTAACATTTTGCTGCAAAATATCTAGATCTTTAGAAAGTCTATCTGAACCTATTAAGTAAATATAATGATTATTTTTATGGCTTTCATCCACTCTTCCTATCATATCAATATTTAGATTTGCGATAATTTTTTCTAAAGGAATTATTGGATTATTTACAAAAAAAGATGAACCTAGCAACCCTTTTTCTTCACCAGAAACAGCTAAAAATAGAATAGATTTTTTAGGTGAAAAACCCATTTTTTTTGCCTCTGCAAAATAATGAGCTAATTCTAAAAGTGAAACAGTGCCCGAACCATCATCATCTGCTCCATGAAAAATCATACTCTGTTTTTTACCTAAATGATCATAGTGTGCGCTAATTACGATATATTCATCTGGATATTCACTTCCTTTCACTATTCCCATTACATTGCTTGAAGTTTTTTTGGTTTCAATGGAATTTTTGATAAAAATTTTAGTAGTATCTACATTTAATAATTTCGAGGCTAAAAATGGAGAAATAAATATAGCTTGAGCATTTATTTTTTGGGGATTTAAAATATTTGTAACTGAGTTCATTTT
Source organism: Cytophagales bacterium (assembly GCA_013298205.1). Taxonomy (GTDB): domain Bacteria; phylum Bacteroidota; class Bacteroidia; order Cytophagales; family UBA9547; genus JAAFJZ01. The sequence continues at coordinate 1,515 of JAAFJZ010000131.1, read as the reverse complement.
TTGATAATTCTCAATCATTAAAGATTTTTGGTTAAATGAATCTTTATTTTTTTGCCCGATAATCAAAACTATTTTTGCGCCAGATTCTAGTGCTAAAATCGATTTTTTACGCCAATCTTTTCCCCAATCACTCTCTTCTAAACTAGAACTAAGAACATATTTCCCATCAGGGAGTTTTGGTTCTCCAGACATAATACAAACTACTTTATCTTTCAAATTTTTACCTTCATAATCATTGTATCCAGTTGTAGATATTCCATAACCTATAAATTCAGTTTTTAATAGCGATAAATTTTGGCTAGGAATATCGCCAAGTATATAGAAATCTTGATAAATATTAAAGGTGTCTTTTCCTATAAAAATATTGGCACTTAAAATATGGCAATTTTGAATTTGAAAATACTGTTGATAATTTCGGGTTTCATCTATTGAATCTAAATTATAATTTTTAAAAATATTTAAAATATAATTCGCTGCTTTTTTTTGCCCTATTTCCCCAGTTTCTCTGCCTTCTAAACTATCTGAGGTGAGTATTTTTAAATGATTTTTTAACGTTTGTTTGTTAATTTTTTTTGCGAATTTCAATACGTTTTTATCTTTTACAAATTCTTGGCAAAATGATAAATGTGAATAAATAAATAGAGAAAATAAACTCAAAATTAACTTTAATTTTTTTGTATTAAAATTCAAAAAAAAATGATTTATGTTGTTCATAATCAAATTATTATTAAGAATTTATTTTATAAATTAATGCTACAGAATAAGCGTTTAACCCTTCTTCTCTTCCTACATAACCAAGCTTTTCATTTGTAGTAGCTTTAATTGAAATTTGATCTGGTTCTATAGCTAATACATTAGCCATTATGGCTTGCATTTTATCTACATGTGGGTTTATTTTAGGAGCTTCAATGGCAAGCGTAGCATCAATATTCCCAATTTCATAACCTTTTTCTCTTATCAAACGAGCTACTTCTTTTAGTAATATTTTGCTATCTACACCCTTCCAACGAGGGTCTGTATTTGAAAAGTGATACCCGATATCTTTTAAAGCTGCAGCACCCAAAAGAGAATCGCAAATAGCATGAATAAGTACATCTGCATCAGAATGTCCTAATGCACCTTTGTCAAACTCTAATTTTACTCCACCCAACCACAATTCTCTTCCTAAAGCAAAAGGATGTACATCGTACCCAAAACCAATTCTAAAAGGTGTCATTTATTTGAATTTTACTAATGTAGCTCCATAACCAAATTTGTCTTTTCGGGCATCTTGGTATGATTTTATTTCTGTATTTTTTGAAAGTCTTTTTTGAATCTCAGTTTTTAAAGTCCCATTACCCACTCCATGAATAAAAGTAATTTCAGGCATAGCCATCGCTATTGCTTTCGACATTTTGTTTTCAAAAGTTGTGATTTGAAGCCTTAAAATTTCAGCAGGAGGCATTTTTTTAAAATCAGGAGTAAGTGCTTCAGCATGTAAATCTATTTCTGTTTCAATGGCAAGGCCTTCAAAAG
>JAAFJZ010000129.1 GCA_013298205.1 Cytophagales bacterium | reverse complement strand
AAGGAAAATTATTGGTTACATTATACATACTACCATCCAAATAGAGTGTAGTACCATTGTAAATATAGATTTTAGAACCTTTTAGCGTAAAACCTGCTGTGTCTATAATTTGAGCTTGCGTTTTAACAGAAAGTAAAGCTACAAAGATAATAGCCCATAAAACTTTAACGTAATATTTACCCATGTATAAAGTTGTTAAGTATATAGTAAGCCTTATTAAAGTTTCATGATGAAAGCCAAAGCATAAAAAGGAGGACGGTTTTCAAATGCCCCTCCTCCTCCTTGAGCAGGTATGGTATGGTAGTGATCTCCGTTTACAGTAGTTGGATATGGCGTTGTTGAATTATCAGGAGTTAATCCGTCTGGACCTGATGTAGTAAACCCTCTGTCATTCAAAAATGTATTATGACTATGTGCTCCATCTGTGCTTGTAAACCCTCCATGATTATGGCTGGGCATTTCTCCTATAGTCAAAGTATGAAGACTTTCACCCCCATTTTGAAAAACTGTATAAGGAGTACCACTTACAGCTGGATTATCTGTGGTAGAAGCACCAACTACAAATCTTTCTCTCAAATCAGGCGTTCCATTACCGCCATCGCACAAAGCCCAACCCGTAGGGATAGTGCCTAATGCACCACTCCACATAATAATTCCACCTTTTGGAACAGGTCCTGAAACATTAGTTGCTGTTAAATCTGTAGAAAAACCATTAGCAGACATTACTCCATTGGTAGTTCTGATATTTCCATTCGTATTGGTGAAATTTCCGTTGGTCATATTCACATTGCCACTAGGAATAAATACATTTCCTGATTGAACTGTTAAATCAGTTTGAACTAACGCATTGCCACGTATCTGCGTATTGCCATTTACGTCTAATTTATAACCCACAGCAGGCGCTACCCCTATACCCATATCAGATACAATCGTATTGTCTGTTTGGGTAACTTCAGCCGAACCAACTGAAGCATCAGGAGTTAAAAACGGACTCATTGCATTCCATTGATTACCGTCAAGTATGAATACAGCTTTTTTATCAGTATCATAAACCATCAAACCATTTGGGCAAGATGAATTACAACTTGTTCTAATGGTAAAACGCTGAGCTGTAGTCATTCTAGGAATCAATAAACCTTTATCTGTGGCTTTCAAATCAAGAATAGAAAAAGGATTAGGAAGTGGATTATCTACACCAATTTGGGCATAACTGAAGCTTATTATAAAAAATGATAAGCTAATAATTGTAGATTTTAATATTGTTTTTGTCATGGTACAATTTGTTTTGATTTAAATAAAGAATTGCTTTGTTAAGAAGATGATTGGCACTAAAACTGGTAATAAATAAAGCCTTTCTAATTCATGGTATAGGTTTAGAAATAATGTGGTTGCATATCACTTTCTTAACTGTTGATATTGTGCGTAGGGTCTTTAAGAGTATTATTATTTATTTTTCTATTAGAGTAAGAAGAATTAAAAAAAATTCTGACGGTAAAACGCTGAGCTGTAGTTATTCTAGGAATCAATAAACCCTTATCAACAGCCTTTAAATCAAGAATAGAAAAAGGATTAGGAAGAGGATTATCAACACCTATTTGGGCATAACTAAAACTCACAATAAATGAAAACAAGAAAGTAATTAAAGATTGACGTATTGTTTTTGTCATATTAACAAATTTATTTTAGCAAATGTAAGGGTGTTTACGTTTTGTAAATAATAATCTACCCCTGATTTACCCCTGATAAAATAAAACATTCAATTTCAAATGCCCATTAAAATTAAAATAGTAAAATTTATCAAACTTTCAAAATGATGATGATATATTACCAAAAAGTTAATAATTAAACTCAATATCATTAATTACATTATTTCTTAAAACTTCATCTTTATATTTTTGTAGAAAGAAACATTATGCTTTACAATCTCTTGTAAGTGTAAATGCTAGTATTTTGATTAATTCATTCTCATGTTTAATCTCTAACTCAAAAAAAACATTTCATCAAACACTTTTTTTACATAAAATCTAAATTAGATTTAATAATTATCTTTATTTGTACTTTGAAAGATGGAAAATAAAGAATCGTTTGTAGTATCGGCTAGGAAATATAGGCCTGCAAGTTTTGATATGGTGGTTGGACAATCGCATATCACAACTACGCTCGAAAACGCAATCAAAAATAACCAATTGGCACAAGCATTTTTGTTTTGTGGTCCTAGAGGTGTGGGCAAAACTACCTGTGCACGGATTTTAGCCAAAGTTATCAACGAAAGTGCAGATGCGCCAGCATCTACTAATATGTTTGGTGAAGCTGCACCAGTCGCTATGAATATATTTGAGTTGGATGCTGCCTCCAATAATTCAGTAGATGATATTCGTAATTTAATAGACCAAGTAAGATACCCACCTCAAACTGGAAAATACAAAGTTTATATCATTGATGAGGTTCACATGCTTACACAAGCGGCTTTTAATGCCTTTTTGAAAACACTTGAAGAACCTCCAAAATATGCAATTTTTATTCTCGCAACAACTGAAAAACACAAGGTTTTACCTACTATTTTGTCAAGATGTCAAATTTTTGATTTTAATAGAATTCAAATTTCTGATATGGCAGACCATTTGGCTGAAATAGCAGTAAAAGAAAACATCAAAGCCGAGCGAGGGGCTTTACATTTAATAGCTCAAAAAGCAGACGGTGCTTTGAGAGATGCTCTTTCTTTATTTGATTTAATTGTTACTTTTTCCAAAGATCGAAGTATAGCATACAAATCTACTTTAGATAATTTACATATTTTAGATTATGACTATTATTTCAAAATAGTAGAAAACCTACTTTCTGCGGATGTGCCTAAGATTTTAAACATTTTAGATGAAATAATTAAAAAAGGTTTTGACGGGCATAATTTTATTGCAGGGCTTTCCGAGCATTTTAGAAACTTAATTGTTAGCTCAGATACTTCTACCATTGGGCTTTTGGAAGTGCCTGAAAGTATACATCAAAACTACAAAGACCAAGCTAAAAGTGCAGGATTGGCATTTTTACTCAGTTCGCTAAATGCGACCCATCAATGCGAATTGAAATATAAAAGCAGTAAAAATACTCGCTTACATATAGAACTTTGTTTGATCAAGCTTTCTCAAGCCAAACATGCTATTAAGCTTTCTGACCAAATCAAAACTTTGGAAGAAGAATTAAAAAAAAAAGTAAATCCGTAGTCGATTCAACTTTAACTAATTCTAAAAATATAATCTCAGACTTAGAGGTTCACGTTTTTAAGCCTAGCCCCAAACCTCCAGTATTAGATTTATTTACTAAGCCACTTGCTAACAATATAGATGCTGATTTAATTGAGACTGCTCATGTCACTGTTCAAGATAAAAAAATAAACAAAATAATTGACGAAACAGAACTCAAAAAAATATGGGATATTTTTAAAGAAACAAAAAAAGACAAAATTAATGACTACATGGTTTTAAATCGAGATATCGAGTGGAACCAAGCAGAATCAAGGATTAATATTCAAGTAGAAAACGATGTTTTGTTGGATAGATTCCAGAATTTAAAAATGGAATTATGTGATTTTTTAAGAATCCAGCTCAATAATTATAATTTGTATATTGAAGCAAAATTAAAGGAAAACGATGATCATAAAATTATTTATTCATCACAAGATAAACATAATTTTATGATCCAAAAATTTCCAATTATAGCTAAATTTAAAAGCAGACTAGGGTTAGAAATAAACTTTTAAAACTGTGTTTATTCCTCAAAATTCCCCGTTATTTCGCTTAAATGATACTTTTTTTGAACAAAATGAGTTAGAGTTTTGGGTAAAAAGAGATGATTTAATTCACTCAGTTGTTTCAGGAAATAAGTGGAGAAAATTAAATCTACATTTAGAAGATGCTTTATCTAATAATAAAACCACAATTATAACTTTTGGAGGTGCTTTTTCAAATCATATTTATGCAACTTCTTATGTATGTAACGCTTATGGATTCAAATCATTTGGTTTCATTAGAGGAGATGCTCATGAAACATTAAATTCGACTTTGGATTTTGCCCAAAAACATGGAATGGAAATATTTTATGTGAGTCGAGATGAATACCGAGACAAAAATCTTTTATATTCTAAAACTAAAAACATATTCCCAAATGCTTATTTAATACCTGAAGGTGGAAGCAGTGTTTTAGGGATTCTGGGTTGCAAAGCCATAACAGAAGAGATTTTGATTGATTTTGATTATATTGGCTTGGCATGTGGCACAGGAACTACTTTGGCAGGAATCTCCCAAGGACTAAAACCTGAACAAAAAGCATTAGGGTTTTCGGTTTTGAAAGGCAGTTTTATAAAAAGTGAAATAGAAAACAATATGAAAAAATACAATCTAGAAAATAAAAACAACTTTACGATTTTTGATGATTATCATTTTGGTGGATATGCGAAAAGCACACCCGAGTTGATTAAATTTTGTGAATCATTTTTCGAAAAATTTAATTTCGAAATAGAACCTATTTATACTGGAAAAATGTTCTTTGGATTGTTTGACCAAATAAAAAAAGGGTATTTTGCAAAAGGAAGCAAGATTATAGCTCTCCATACAGGAGGTTTAAGAAAAAAATTAGAGTGAGATAAAAATGAATCACGAAAAATTTATGAAGGAAGCTATTCAGGAAGCTGAAAAGGCTTACCATGAAAATGAAATTCCTGTAGGTGCAGTTGTAGTTTGTGAAAATAAAATTATAGCCAGAGGTTATAACCAAGTACAAAAACTTAATGACTGTACAGCTCATGCTGAAATGATAGCCTTAACTGCTGCTTTTGTATACTTGGGCGCAAAATATTTGCCAAGATGCACATTATACGTTACTCTTGAGCCTTGTGTAATGTGTGCTGGAGCTTTACATTGGGCGCAAATAGAAACCTTGGTTTTCGCTGCTTCTGATTTAAAGAAAGGATACGATAGATTTCCAGAAATTCTTCATCCTAAAACACAAGTTATAAAAGGAATTATGGCACAAAATGCAGAGAGCTTGTTAATAAATTTTTTTAAAGATAAAAGATAGCTAAAGTAATGATTTTCAGGCTAAAATCAGTCTTAAAAAAAAATAAAAATATTTTATCCACAAATCTTGCATATGTAAAAATGGTTTTAACTAATTAATTATCAATTAGTTGAATTTTAAGTGTTTAAAAATGTGGATAATGTTGAAAAAATGTGGAAAAGTAGTTTAAAAAAAATTAGGTGTTTATAAAGTATTTATAACTTCATGTTTTGCAGATATTTATACCTTTTTGTAGCTCAAAAAAATCGAAAATTCTAATTTTTTGAGCTACTTCATTTCGCTCATTTCACCTCTTAAAGAAGTGCAAAGCTTCATTGAAATAAGATTATTTTCTTTGGTATTTTGAAGAATATACATCAGTTTGGCAATCGCACATGGCATCGTCATATCACCGCCACTTACAACTCCCATGTTTTCAAGTTGTTTGCCCGTTTCATAGCGATTCTGATTTACTTTGCCCATCAAACATTGTGAAATATTTAAAAAAACTATGCCTTTAAATATTTTTTTTTCTATTGCTTCCAAAAACCATTTATGCAATGGAGCGTTTCCTGAGCCATAAGTCTCCAAAATTATAGCTTTCGTTTTTGGTGCATCTAGCAAATGCTGAAATAATTCTTTTCCTAAACCTGGGTAAATTTTTATAATAGAAAAATGAGTGCTTAACTCAGTTTGAATCTCAAATGGAGCATTGGGTTTTTGCCGAATAAAGCTTGGATTGTATTTAATATGAATGCCTACTTCTGCCAATTCAGGGTAATTCGGACTCATAAAGGCATCAAAATTTGTACTTTCTACTTTAGTGGCACGATTGCCTCTTAAAAGCTTGTTATTAAAAAAAATGCAAACTTCAGGCACTAATGCCTGTCCATTATTTTTTTTTGATGCTATTTCTATTGCAGTAATTAAGTTTTCTCGTGCATCATTTCTTAAATAACCTATGGGAAGTTGAGCTCCTGTTAAAATTACGGGCTTGTTTAAGTTTTCAAACATAAAGCTTAAAGCAGATGCTGTGTACGCCATTGTATCTGTACCATGTATAATAACAAACCCATCAAATAAATCGTACTTCTCCTTAATTATCCATGCCAATTGCTTCCAATCGTTAGGAGAAATATGAGAAGAGTCTATGGGTAGCCCAAAGGAAATAATTTCAATATTAGAATCAAATTTGGCTAATTCTGGAATATATTCTGTTATTTTATCAAAAGAAAGAGGCTCTAAAAACTTTTTTTCATAGTTGTAAGCCATACCAAATGTACCACCCGTGTAAATAATGAGAACACTAGATTCTCTTCCTTTATTAGACGAATAATGGGTTTTAAAATTCATTTGATTTTCTTTTAACTTTTTCTGCACAATTAAAATACAAAAAAATAAGGGCTTTCAAACTACATTTGAAAGCCCTTATTTTTATTAAGTTTTGGCAAAATTATTTTGCTCTTTTTTCTTTTGGTGCTACTTCTTCTACAACTATGTTTTCAACATCAGCTAAAATCCTTCCGCAATGCTCGCAAACAATTATTTTCTTTTTCTCTTTTATTTCTGCTTGACGTTGAGGTGGCACAGTGTTAAAACAGCCTCCACAAGCGTCTCTTTTTACATAAACGACTGCTAAACCATTGTTAGCGTTTTTTCTAAGTCTTTCATAAGACATAAACAAACGCTCTTCAATATTATTTTTAATTGCTTTTTCTCTTTCTTTGTTTAACTTAGTTTCCTCTTCTTGACTTTCTTCAAGTAGGTTTCTAAGCTCTGTTTTTTTGCTTTCTAAGTCTTTTTTTCTTTCTTCT
>JAAFJZ010000013.1 GCA_013298205.1 Cytophagales bacterium | reverse complement strand
GGTTCTAAAAACTCACTCGTAAAACCATTGAGAATGTTGGTAAGGCGTTTGTTTTCTTTGTCTGTCCAATAAAAAGTTTGTTTGAATGATTGATGCTTGTTGTTGGCGTAATACTTTGTATTTACTCCGTTGCTGATTACAAAAATTTGTAAATATTGAAACAAAGCAGCGTTTGCCCCAAACGAATGTCGTTGATAGCGGTTGATTTGGTTGAATGCTTCTTTCAGTTCCAGTCCTCTGCGTTTCAATTCTATTTGTACCAATGGCAGACCATTTACCAACAAGGTAACATCATATCGGTTTTTGTAAGTGCCTTCAACGGTTATTTGATGTGTAACCTGAAACTGATTTTGACACCAATGTTCTGAATTAATAAACTCAAAATACAGGTTGTCGCCACTATCTGTTATAATGTGCTGTTTTTCTCTAAGTGTTTTGGCTTTTTCAAATACCGAACCTTTGCTCAATATATTCAGCACTTTTTCCAGTTCAGCTTTGCTGAATTGGATGTTGTTGTGTTTCTCTAATTGTTGTTTGAGGTTACCAATTAAATCTTTCTCGTCTTTCAATTGCACCAAGCCATAACCCAACCTTTGCAGTTGGCTTACAAGTTGCTCTTCAAGTATTTGCTCCGGCTGTTTACTCATTTGTCTGAATCAGGATTTATAAGATTTTAGGATTTGCATGATTATCTGTATCATTATTTTTTTCAATCCTGTGATCTTTTAATCCAGTGAATCTTGATTCAGATAGTTTAGGATTTACAGGATTTTGATTGTATTTAGGATTGAAAACCTTTTTGAATTGCAAGCTTGTTGCTCCAAAATTGATAAGTAATCCAATTGGAAAATCGTAAGCAACTACATAGTTTTTTGCCTGAGCCAAATGCACATCTTCCAAATTTATTAATGCTTTCAGTTCAACAATTACTTTGCTTTCCACAACAAAATCAGCCCTTCTTGTTCCTACTTCAACTCCATCATAAAAAATGGTTTGCTCAATTTCCCTTCCGAACTCTAATCCTGCCTTACCCAATTCAATTGCAAGGCAACGCTGGTAAATTACTTCCTGAAACCCGTTGCCTAATGTGTTGTGAACCTTCATAGCACATCCATTTATTTTATATGTTATCTCATCTAATGTCATAATTTTAATAATCTTGTTTATCCTTTAATCCTGTCAATCCTGATTCAGACCATTTGTTCGGGTTGCTTAGCCATTAAATAAACATATTTTGTAACAAGCCTTTTTTGTATTGTTGGGTTTGTTGTAATTGATTTTCAGTTCGGTCTATTTTATCATCAATAGCAGAAAGTAAATTGGAGATTTTGATTTGTTCATCAATACAAGGGAACAGAATTTTTTCAGCTTTATAATCACTAAAATAAATATGAGGAATTGTACTTCCTGTTACATATTTAAGAAAATTAGTTTGCTGAAGAAAGTAAAATAAATAATTAAGATTACCACCAATAGGTTTTATAATATCAAGAGTCCCTAAAACAGAAGATTTTGCTGAACATAAATAAACTCTTCCAACACCTGCACCATCTTTAACAATTGAGATGTATTCTTCTTCTTCCCTGTAAAAATCTACTTTCTTTAATACACCAGAAGCTCCATAAATTATATAATCTCCAAAATTGTCTTCTATTGCATTTGCTGCAATGTTTGATGACTTTTTAAAAGCTATTTCACCAAGTTTTTTCTTCTCCCACTTCGGAAACTCTTTGCCATTATCATCATTAAATCTCAATTCTTGCGAGAAGAGTTTTTGCATTATGCCTTTTTTGTATTGCTCTAAAAGCGTTTTTTTCTGTTTCAGTTCGGCAATTTTCTTATCTAAAACAGTGAAGAAAGAAGCAATGCGTTTTTGTTCGGGAATGGTTGGTGCAAATATTCTGTCGTGTAACACATAAGCGTTGTTAATCTTCATATCATTTTTTGCACCTTTCTTTACCAATGGTCGTAAATATCGATTGGTATTGGCATCCAATGAAAAGTAACAATCAATAAAAGGTCCGTAAGCCGTTTTTTCCTTTACTTTGTAAACAGCATAAAGCGTTGATACAATACCTGCTTTACTTTTGTTAAGTTTGATAATTCCAAAAGGGTTTGCTTTCAGTGGGCTTTTCGTATAAACAATGTCGCCAAGTTCCACAACGTGGTATTGATGCACCGAAACACCTGCGTAGCTTCTTCCTAAATGCTCAATTTGGTTTACAATACCCAATTCACCCGAAACAGAAAGCACTTCGTCTTTACCATATTTCAAATCTTCATTCCGCTTTTTGGCTTCGCTTAAAAGTTCATTCAGTCGTTTGTGTTCCCAAGTATCTTTAAACTCTGGAAACCTAATAAGCGGTTTTTTGCTTTGTTGTTTCTCCATTGTTTATTTTTTCTTGGCTTTAATTTTATTTTCCAAGGCTTTCAATTCTTCCAAATCTTGTTCATCTGCTTGTTGGGCTTCAGCTATTTTTCTTTTGGCATCAAAACTTGCAAACAAGGCATCTACTTTTTTCTCCATTTGCTCATTGCTTATCTTGCCTTTTCCTTGCAAAATGCTTTTGTCATTTAGTAGTATTATTTTATCAATATTTTCTTTCCAAAATGCCATGGTAATGTCCTGTCTGTTTTTGGCACGTAGTTCAGCGGTTTCTAAAAACACGGTTACAAAACGGTTGAGGTTGTCAATTTCATCTTCTGTAAGGTAATTTTTGGCTATGTAAATATCTTGTTTGCGTACTACCTTGCCTTTCCAACTGGTCAATGCCATATTTGGGGCGTTGGCATTGGCACGGCTTACTACAATTTCGGCAGCCGTTTTTCCTGTTATCGCAAAAAGTATTTTGTTTTGGGTTTCGGCATAAAACATTTGCGTGGCTTTATCGCTTCCGTCATAGTCGCTGCTTAAAGCAAATAAATCACGTACTTTTTGGTAAAATCTTTTTTCAGAAGCTCTGACATCTCTGATACGGGCTAAGAGTTCGTCAAAATGGTCGGGTCTACCATCAGGATTTTTCAATCGCTCATCATCCATTACAAAGCCTTTTATCATATAGCTTGCAAGGTTTTGATTTGCCCATTGCCTAAACTGTGTACCTCTTTTGCTACGCACCCTAAAGCCAATAGCCAAAGTCATTTCTAAAGAGTAAAAAATAACATTGTATTCTTTGCCATCAGCGGCAGTTGTAAAGTAATTCTTTACAACTGAATTTTCACTTAACTCTTTGTCTTCCAATATACTTGCTATGTGCTGTCCTATATTTTGCTTAGAGGTGTCAAAAAGTTCAGCCAATTGGTTTTGGTTCATCCAAACTGTACCGTCTTTGGTTAAAAGTGAAACAGATGTTTTACCGTCCTGGGTATTGTATATAATAATATTTTTCTCTTCCATTTAAGTTTATTTTGTTTATTCGACCATCTTCCTGATGTCGGGAAAATGGTACTTTTTGCCTTTCTAAAACGGTGTATCAATTTTAAGTTCTTTGCAAAATGCAGTCAATTCTGCATCTGTATCTTTCATTTCTTTTTCAAGACTTCTCAACTGTTTCGCAACATCTAGAATGTCAATGCTTTCTTGTTCTTCAAATGTGTTTACATATCGTGGTATATTCAGATTGTATTCATTCTCCGCAATGATGTCAAGCGTTGCTAAGCTGCTATACTTTTCAACTACTTTTCTTTCTCTATAAGTTGTTATTATTCTATCAATGTCTTCTTGGCGTAAAGTGTTCTGTGTTCCTCTTTCAAAATGTTCGGCTGCATTAATAAATAAAACATCATTTGGATTTTCTTTACATTTTTTGAAAACCATAATACAAGTTGGAATTGGCGTTCCGTAAAATAGGTTTGCTGGTAAACCTATTACAGCATCTAAATAGTTTCGGTCTTCAATTAGGTATTTACGAATGTGCTGTTCTGCTCCGCTTCTAAACAAAGCACCGTGAGGCAATACAATTGCCATCGTTCCATTTTCTGCCAAATGGTGAATCATATGTTGCACAAAAGCATAATCGGCTTTACTGCTTGGGGCTAATTTTCCATATTGGTTAAAACGGTCATCGCTTGTAAATAATTGGTTTGCACTCCATTCAGCCGAAAATGGTGGATTTGCAACAATGGCTTCAAATTGTTTTCCGTTGTGTTGCGGATGCTCTAAAGTGTCTTCTTGTTTAATGTCAAACTTGCGGTAATGCACACCGTGCAAAATCATATTCATTCGGGCAAGGTTGTAAGTTGTGCGGTTCATTTCTTGTCCGTAAAAGTTGCTTACTTCTTTTACTTCCTTTGCAACTCGAAGCAACAACGAACCAGAACCACAAGTTGGGTCGTAAACCGATTTGAGTTTGCTTTTTCCTGTGGTTACAATTTTTGCTAATACTTTACTTACTTCCTGCGGTGTATAAAATTCACCTGCTTTTTTTCCTGCACCACTGGCAAACTGTCCAATCAAATATTCGTAAGCATCGCCCAAAACATCCAATTCTGTTTGCTCCAATTTGAAATCAATTTTGTCAAGGTGCGATAGCACCTTTGCAATAATTTCATTTCTTGCTTCGGGCGTTTTGCCAAGTTTGGTACTGTTCAAATCCATATCCTCAAACAAGTGGTCAAAATCTTCTTCGCTATCCGTTCCCATTGTCGAGAGTTGGATATTGTTTAAGATTTTTTGAAGGTCTTCGAGTATGAAATTATTTTCGCCTTCTACATCGCTGTTGCCACGTTTCGCAACTTCGCTAAACAGCTCAGAAGGTTTTAAGAAGTAACCCAATTTCTCCAAAGATTCTTCTTTGATGGCTTCAATGTATTCCTTGCCTTGCTTGGCGTTTTCTTTTAATTCTTTGTATTTAATCTTGTCGGCTTTTAAAATGGTGTTTGCATAAATTTCCATTTTCTCGGCAAGGTATTTATAGAAAATAAAGCCCAAAATATAATCACGGAACTCGTCCGCATTCATTTTACCTCTAAGCGTATTGGCTATATTCCAAAGCTGTTGTTCAAGTTGTTTCTTTTGGTCTTCTGACATTTAAAATTCTCTTTATTTATTCGTTCGCTAAATTACATTATTAAGTCGGTGCGTTGGCTAAAAAACGGCTCTTCTGGTTTTGCCGAAGGGTCGGCTTTGTGTGTCGGGGCAAAACCAAATGTGCCGTTTGTGCGGCTGGCTAAAATTGTTTTTAAAAAAGTGCGGTGGGAAAAAAATAAAAAACATAGGGTCGGCAATGAGTGTCGGCTTACTCGCTGTCCATTTGTAATATTTCTATGTCTTTGGTCACTTGTCAAAATGGATTGTCTTTGCTTTAATATTTAAACTTTAAGTCGGTCGTTGTTGTTAGAACGGTCGTCCTACCATTGCTTGCACCAAAAAAAATAATCAAAATCTTTTTTAAAATGGGCTTTAATCGTAATCAAAAATTTTTCCACATCATAGATTCCATTGGCTTAGGGCTTTTTTCGTTGTATTTGGCATTTCCTTTTTTGTTGTAATAATTTTGGATGCCGCCTTGCACTTCAAAATATATAAGCTGACCGATAGGCATAAAAGGGTAAACGATTACGGGCATGGAAACAGAAATTTCGAGTGTCCAGAAATTGCAAAATCCTACATCACCCTTGCCTGCAGTGGCATGAATATCAATGCCCAAACGCCCTATGCTTGATTTCCCTTCCAAAAAAGGCACATGTGCGTGCGTTTCTGTGTATTCTTGGGTTACGCCCAAATATAAAGTGCCTGGTTTGAGGGTAAAACCTGAATCTGGTATTTCAAAAGTAGTTATTTGGTTGTGCTTTTTGGCATCTAAAACTGCATCGGTATAGGTAGCTAGGTATTTTCCTAGATGCACATCATAAGAATTTGTCCCCAAGCATTTTATATCAAATGGCTCAATGAGGATGTTTTTTTTATCTATTTCGTTAAGTATTTCTTTGTCAGTGAGAATCATAGTGGTTTTTTTATTGACTTATCTTAATATTTGTATCCAACCTTTTATAGTCTTGGATTCATCATTAGGATTTAATCTTTTGGTTTTCAAGTTTAATGAATAGTAGTAAATACCTTCGGGTACATTTGAAGCATCCCAACGAATAAATGGGCTTCCTTTTTGTGAAAAAACTACATTTCCCCAGCGGTTTACGATGTCAATTTCTGCGCTTTGGGTATGTCTTAAGGGTTTGAGGGGCACCATAAAATCATTGATACCGTCTTGGTTGGGGGTGAAAAGGTTGGGCAACTCATATTTCGGGCAATTGTCAGTACATATAGTGTCGCTATAAAAACGCTCATTAGTTGTGCTTCCCAAAGCTTCTACCATATAACAACCGGCAACCGAAAAGCTGCTATCGGGCAAAAAATCTACGCGATTATGCACATAAAATGAATCACTTGCAGTGGCAATAGCTTTTAAAGTTTCCCCTTTGCGTTCTGCAAAATAAATTTGATAATTTAATGCTTTGCTACAAATGGCTTTTTTGCCTAAATTTAATGTCCAAGATAAAATATTGGGCAAATTTTTCCCTTCATTGCTCGGGCATTCATTATTAAATAAAGTCAATTTGGGTTTTTGCAGTCCGCCTGCGGGAGCGCTAGCAATTTGGGAGAAATTAAGTAATGGTCTTGTGATTTTAGGGTTGCTATATGACCCTTGCGTTCTGATTTTATAACGATAGATCTTGCCACACTCTAGGCTTTTGTTCATATACTTTCCTGTATCTGAATAGGTTGAAAAAGAATTACCATTGCTTAATATGCTATCGATAAGTGTAAAATTTCCATTTATTTCCCTATAAATATATTGCTTAAAGCCATCGTATTGCCAAGGCACATTGCTTGTCCATTCCAATTTTATACCCAACCCGATTCCTGTTGCTTTAGTAAACACTGAACTTGCATCTTGAGAAGTATCTCCTGATATTCCATTGTTGTAGGTTAGCAAAACTTTATAAGTTTGGCTTTGGGACTGGGTATTTATCAATGAATCTATGTAAGTAGTGTCAGTTATTGTGTTTTTGGTATTAATTAGAATATACGAACTTGATACAGAATCTTTTCTTAAAACCTTAAATCCATAAGTAGGTTTGAATATATTTTTGTCAAAATCGGTTGGGGCTTTCCAACGCAAAAATATGCTTCCATTTGTTAAAGATGTGTTGCGTACAGATACATTTAATATAATAGGAGCGACCAATGGAATGATAACACAGGTGTCTTTGGAAGGCAAACTTAACGAAACGCCAAGTTCTAAATTGGAGCTAAATTTAGCTGAAACTCGATAGGAATAAATGTTGCCACTTTTGGCTTGGGAATCAAAATAACTTGTTGTTGTGATGGGAAGACTTGCTAAAAGTGTATATCCAAATGGATTTTTTGGAGAACAAGTATCAATAACGATAGGGGAGCAGTTACTTTTTCTCCAAACTAAAATTGAATCTCCATTCGAGCAAGAGTAGGGTTCCCATTTGAGTTGTACACCATTAGCCAAAGTGCTCGCTTTAAGGTTTCTTGGCGATGGAGCTACTACTTTTATGGTATTTGTTTTGATATCAGCCAAAGGTCGTGCTGCAGCTGTAATATCTAACGCTCTGTAGTAATTTGTGTAAACTTGATTTCTTACATGTACACATTCGGGAGTCCAGGAATAAAAACCTTTGGCTACTGGTAATTGCAAAGGGATATAGTTGAAAGCAGATTTAGGGTTCGGGGCTTCAAAAGTACCACCCGTGGCAAAAATATTTATTCTATTATTATCTTCATCGCTAGCATAAATGGTGTCACGCAATAATTGCCCTACTACAGCACATCGAGGTTTTAATGGCGCGATTTTAGGGGGTTTGTTATTGAAGTTTGCTACTCTGATTTGCATATCTCGCACGGTGGCACTGAGCAAAATGCCATTTCTCCATTCTTCTACAACAAATGCAATGTTATATAAATTTGCTGTATTTGGGCAAAAAAGAGGATAATCCCAGGTTATTGTACCCGTTTTGGCATCTATACTAAAATTAGTAACTGGGCAAGCATTAGAACAAGAAAAGCTAGAACAAATATTGGGGCTATTGGGGTCAAGATACCCATCTACACTTATGCCTGTGTTTACATCAGAGCCCATTTTGGGAACAGTGAGTTTGTATGCCAAACTATCACCATCTATATCAGTAACACCTGCATTATGCAAATATATGGTGTTGGCATTTGCTATATCAATTGGGGGAATCGTAAAAATAGGTGGATTGTTTAACCCGATAAATGGATTGATGGTAATGGATGTATTTAAAAAAAAACTTGTATTAACAGAATTGTTCATATTCAAAATCCCTGCATTTCTATTAAAATCAATAAAAGTAACAGTAAAAGAGCCCGATGAAGCATAAGTGTGCGAAAATTTGAACACATATTTCAAAGTCGAATTGCCAATATTTCTTTGAGAAAATAAGTTTACGGGAACTGCATTAACCTGCTGAGTACTCCCATCTCCAAAAGCCAAAGCAGCAGGTGAAACGTTATTAAGTACGTTGGGGCTAGCTGCAGAATCTACATAAAGAGCCAAAGTAAAGTTGTATTTGAAAGGGTTATTTGGCTCGCTAGAAGCAGTAATTTCACCAGCTTTGATGTGAGTAGCCATTGAAATGGTGCTAAAAAACATAAGAAAAATGGCTGTAAAAAGTATACTGAGCTTGGTAATTACTTTAAGCATATAAACTTATAAATATAATAATTTAATTTGTTTAGCTAAAGAGTTAGCAAGTAAATTAATTTTATAAACTTTAGACATTGAACAAAATCATAGATAAATTCAAAATTAAGAAATAATCTTTAATAACCCGAAAATCTAAATATTTAATTCTACCCTAAAATATTTAAATCAATCATTATTAGTTATACCCCTAATAGAAAGTAGATTTGCTTTTGGCTTTAGAATTAAATTATGGAAATGAGTTTGACGTTTTTGGCTTTTTACTAAATTTATTTTATTAAATAAAAAATGTATCGTAGGTATTCTATCAAAATCTATATATTTGTAATTCAAGTTTTTTAAAAAATGCCAATTAAAACTTTCAAAAATTGAATATCTATTTTTTTATTGCCAAAAGAATCTCGAAGGCTGATAATACATCTTTTTCCTCGTCTGTAATTAAAATAGCAATAGGAGCGATAGCATTAGGAGTCGCGTTGATGATAGTTTCATTTTCAATCATGAAAGGGTTTGAATCTGAAATTAAAACCAAAATATTTTCTTTTGATTCACATATTCAAATTACAAAATACGATTCAAATAATGGAATAGAAGACCCACCACTTTCTGTCAAATCTCCTTTTTATTTAACTCATAAACAAAATCCATTTATTAAAAGTATGTCTCCATTTGCTACAAAGGCAGGAATAATTAATTGGAATGGAGAAGTATTTGGCACCGTATTTAAAGGTATTTCAAATGGATATGATTCCATTTTCTTTCAAAAACACTTAAAAAGCGGAAAAATTATTAATTTTAATTCAACCGAATCTGATAAAGATATCATGGTAAGTGAAAAAATAGCAAACAAACTTAACTTAAAAATTGATGATAAAATTTTAATTTATTTTGTGCAAAATCCTCCAAAATATAGAAAATTAAGAGTAAAAGGAATTTTTAATTCGGGTATGGATGAGTTTGACCAAATGTATATTATCGGAAAATTAGAATTGTTACAAGATGTAAATCGCTGGGGAGATAGTTTGGTTGGAGGTTACGAAATTAAGCTTTATAAACCAGAAATGATCAATGATGCGGCAAATCAAATAGTTACAGTTATGGATTATGACATGGGCTTAGAAAAAATATCTGATAAATATATTCAGCTTTTTGATTGGATGAATTTACTTAATAAGAATGTAATTATCTTTTTAGGACTTTTGTTTTTTGTAGCTTGTTTCAATATTATTTCTACTTTATTAGTTATGATAATGGAACGTATTAATATGATAGGGACATTAAAAGCCTTTGGTGCTACGAATTTTCAAATCCGACAAATATTTATGTTTAACGGAATTTTAATCATTTTAAGAGGACTATTAATTGGTAATTTAATAGGGTTGAGTATTTGTGCCATTCAATATTTCTTCAAAATCATACCTTTAGATCCAGAAAATTATTACATGGAATCAGTACCCATTCAGTGGGATTTTATTACAATTATAATTACAAATTTTTTGTTATTTACTTGCCTTACTTTGGTGTTATTGATTCCAACTTTGATTATTTCACGTTTCAGACCCATACATTCTATTCGTTTTGATTAATTAAAACCTATTTATTTAACATGGATTTAATCAGAAAAAAGAAAATTCCTTATCCCATCTCAAATGTGTTGAGAAATTATCTTTTTGAATACGAAAGGGAAAAACAAATGCCTATTCGATACAAAGATTTATTGAGGTTTAATTCTTCAATTCCTCTTTACGATGTGCAAGGGAAAGATACACTTTGGGAAACTGTTTTTTTTGCCCAAGATGATATGGCGCATATATATGATTCACTCAAACTTATGTATGCTTTTCTTAAGTCAGGAGGAGATTTAAGCATGATGGAACATCTTAATATTGAAAGAATTGATATTTGTTCCTTTGGAAACTCAAGACCATTTAGGGTAAGAATCATAAATATCCTTAATGATAATTTCGATTATTTTTATATCAAAAATGCAGATGCATCTAGGATTTATGGTTTAGAATTAGAGCATATACTTTCACCTTACAGAATCAGTTTTTGTGTAGATGGCGATACGCTTGTAGAAGAGCATATTTTGGGTGTACCGGGCGACCAGTTTATTAATGAATTTGTGCCTCGTGAAGATTTAAATTTTAAGCGATTGGCAAAAGAGTTTGTAAAGTTTAACGAACGTTGTTTGATAAGACTTTTAGGTGATATGCGCCCAAGTAATTATGTTACCGAAGTAATTCAAGATTTTGATGAAACCCATTACAAAATAAGAGCCATAGATTTTGATCAACAAAGCTATGAAGGGCAAAAAACGGTTTATATGCCACAGTTTTTCAAACAAAACTATCCAATTGTCAAAATTTGTACAGATTATATTTCTGCTCAAGTTTACAAGCAGTACCAAAAAGAAGAGCGGTTTATGGTTACAGCCCGAGCCAAACAATCTAGGTATCGATTAAAAGAACTCTTAGATGCGATGAGTAAATTTGAAATCAGTAGCCAAGAAAATTTTTTGCGATTACAATATGAGTTGGGTGCGCATTACAAAACAAAAGACTTTGAAAACACCTCTAATATGGGTGATTTGGTAAAAATTAGCCTTAGATGGATTGCAAAAGAATAAACTTTTATTTTGCAAAATTTAATTTAACGTTTAAAGCAGCTGATTTTTAGTTTATCAAAAAATTATTTTATTGCACAAAAAATTATTAAACCAAAACATAATTAATAAATCAATACTATGGATACTTTCATAAACATTTTAGGTTGGATATTTTTAGGGGTTTTAGGAATATATGGCTTTTTTTTCCTTTTAGTCGTAGGCAATTCCAATAATAAAAAAGAAGAACTTGGAGAGGTAGAAAATGCCAAAATTGATGATGAGTAAATAATTTTTGCTTTATGCTAATTATTTTAGTTAATATGAAAATTGTGTGGTTGAGTTTTCTAATAAAATTGAAAGGTTTTAGATTTTGAGGTTTTAAAAAATTAATATAAAAATCTTAATTGTAAAACTTGTAAAAGAACAAAAAAAATAACGATACGCATATCAACCCGATACACAATCGGGCGCTGCCTTATCGTTATGAAGCCTTTCGACACACAAAATTACAAACTATTTAATAGTTTTTCAAACTTTTGGTTTTTGTAGGCTAATTAATCCTTGATTTGCTTTTAAATTAGTAACTTTGTGAAAATAAAGTACTGGCACAGGTTGGCTGTAGTCAAAGGCTTTAGTTTTAAATGACTAGAATGTTAGTAGTTTAATTTACTAAACTTATAGTCAACTTTTTTTTATTTTTACATCGTCTTCCGACAGCGCCTGTAGATGCTATGCCTTGAAATCATGCGTGTGATCTACAGGCAAATTTTAAATATTTTCGTATTCTCTTTGCTTCAAAAATATATATTTAGGTTAAATATACTTTTTGTTGAAACTATATTCTTAAGTACTAATTGAATATATCGATTTTTTATAAATTAAATTCAAACATTTTAGATTTTAAGGTTTTTATTTTTTTAAAATTTTGAATACACATTAAATTAAACACTAGCTATTTATTGTAACTCTTGATATGTATAATCGTTAGTGAAGAATAATAAGTTTAATGATTTTAAAATCGTTTAGTTCTATTTTAAGTTTAACTAAACCTTGTTCTAAATTTAAAAGTTTAATATGTTAATAATCCTTTTGTATGCTTTTTTGATTACATTATTTGGATATCTTTTTTTTGCGCCCTTATTGGCGTTAATTTGTTTTACTTTATTCCCATTTATTGCTTTGTTCTCAAGTAAAACCATCTTAATAAGAAAAAACCTTATTTTATTTAGCATTATAAATTACACCCTTTCTTTTTTTCTAGTTTTTGTTTTTAACTTTAATTCTATTATTTTACTATTATCATATTTGTTTCACACATCATATACAGCTATGAATATTTTTTATTTAAAAAGCTTTAAAAAAAGACTAAGTTTCAATGATTAAGCGTTGAATTACCCTTTTTAATTCATTTATTTATCCAAAGAGATGAAATTAACCTACTTGGAGTCAATTTTTTTAAAATCACTTCTCAATTTATTTTTTATTGCAATTACATTTCTATTCAAGATAAAGTTTTTTAAGTATGTTTGCATCGTAGAGGTTGGCACGTAATGGTGAAGCCACTACAGCCCAAGCTCGCATATTTATATTTTGCGAGCTTTTTTATGTAAAAAAAATCGCCTTTAAGTTAGTATCTTTAACTCATTGATTACAAAACACAACTTTGTTATGTAATTTTAAGCTAGTAGAAAAAACATAAAGATAAAAATCATTGCTATTTTAAAATGAGTATTATTCATAAAATTGTTTGCAAAAAAACTTTTGATATTTCAACGTTAGACAAACGCGTTTCTAGCATAGAAGGTGCAAAATACGAAGATAGAGGAGAAGGCGTTTTTTATTTTTGGATTGACGAAAAATCCACTAAAGGTTTTGATATTACTCTTGAAAAAGATTTCATTGAAATTAGGAATACGATTCTTTCAAATAAATTTGACTATGACCTGACAAATATAATTGTGTCTGAAATTGTAGAATTAACAAAAGGAATAATTCTTGATGAAAACGATGAGAAAATTTTTAGTTTACCCGTTTTTGATAATAAAAGAATAGCAGAAATTGAAATTCAAGACTGTAAAACAATTAAGGCATTATCAAAAGAACACGAAAATATTACCATTTGTGGGCCAATTAGAGAAGTTTATTTTGGAAAAAAATTATACGAATTTTTCAAAGAATTTGAAAATGAAAAACTGAAAGATACTATATTTAACCTAATCTTGATGGTAAATTATCTAATACCAAACTATGAAAATGGAAACGTTATTGAGGTTGGAAATTCAGAAGATGATGTAAAAATAATGAAACTTTTGACAAACGAAACAGATTATTTAATAGGTAAATATGACTACATTTTACTAAATACACTTGATGGTCAGTCAATTATGATAACAAACGGTATTTTAAATACAATGCTACCCTCAAATTGGAAACTTGTTGACGAATTTACAATTATCGCACCCATCACAACCAACAGCGAATGGAATAAATTACTTAAAAATGCTAAGAAATTTGATCTTTCAAGTGAGTTTAGAAACAATTAAAAATAATTTGCTTGGCGCTTTCAAATTAGTATCTGTAGCTTATTGATTACAACAAAGATACATTATTCTCATAAACAGGCATTACAAAAAAGGACATCCACTTACTAAAAAGAATGCTGAATACACCATAAACGGCATATTTTCGGATTTAAAAACTCCAACAAAACCTACATCAATCGGTACGACATTTTCAAATGCAAAAGGTCAAAAAATTAGCGAATTTGTGTGCAACCTCGAACTAGACCATAGTTATGAAAACATCAAAGATGGTATAAGAAAAGGATTTACTTTTAACGAAAAAATAACAAAAGTTATTTTTGTTAAAAATAAAATAGTGTTACAAATAACAAGAAGAGAATATGAAACAGGTTTATCATTGGAAATGATAAAAACATTAAGTAAAAAATAGCCTATGCACCTTGCACTGCTACGGTACACCACCACATAGGCACTGTCGAAAGACATTGCAAATGTACGAATATTTTAAATAGTTGTTAAATAAACTTTAAAATAAGAAAAAATAGCCTGTGTATCAACCCACGATTTCAAGGAGTAGCATAGCACAGGCACTGTCGAAAGACATCGCAAATATACGTAATCATTTAATACTTGTTAAATAAATTAAAAAATGAGAAAAATAATAGTTCATTAAATAACCAACAACTTGCCACTCAGCAAAGCAGGTTTGGTTTGATACAACTGGTTGTGATTTGCTTTCAAATTAGTATCTTTGACTTATTGATTACAACTTTGTAAATGGCGTATTTAGCCACAATGTGTTGTGATTTGCTTTCAAATTAGTATCTTTGACTTATTGATTACAACATGTATTGTTTTATCTTGTCAATGCTCCAAGTTGTGATTTGCTTTCAAATTAGTATCTTTGGCTTATTGATTACAACTAAACCGCTTAGCATTAGAAGACGAAATTCGTTGTGATTTGCTTTCAAATTAGTATCTTTGGCTTATTGATTACAACTATATTCTGAATGGGAATTTCAAAATTTTAGTTGTGATTTGCTTTCAAATTAGTATCTTTGGCTTATTGATTACAACTTGGTACGGAAAAATGGCTAGTTGATGCGTGTTGTGATTTGCTTTCAAATTAGTATCTTTGGCTTATTGATTACAACAAATTCATTATTTTTTATTTAAGATTTGCAGTTGTGATTTGCTTTCAAATTAGTATCTTTGGCTTATTGATTACAAC
>JAAFJZ010000128.1 GCA_013298205.1 Cytophagales bacterium | reverse complement strand
TGAGATTAGTGAAGGTAAAAAAAAAACAATTCATCCACCACATGATCATAAGTTTACTTTAGGCTATTACTATGAAGGTGAAAAATACCATGTTGAAAATGCTATAAATGTAGCAATGGCTAGTAAAGAGAATTGGGAATTTTTACCATGGGAGCAAAAAGCAAACATTTTTCTTAAAGCTGCAGACCTGATTTCTGGTCCTTATCGGTATAAAATAAATGCAGCAACTATGCTCGGGCAATCTAAAAATGCATATCAAGCAGAAATAGATGCAGCCTGTGAATTTGCAGATTTTTTAAGGTTTAATGTTTACTACGTTGACCAAATATACAGAATGCAGCCCATCGCTAATGCACCTGCTACTTGGAATAGAGTAGAATATCGCCCATTAGAAGGATTTGTTTATGCTTTAACGCCTTTCAATTTTACAGCCATTGCAGGCAATCTTCCTATTGCTGCTGCCATGATGGGCAATGTTGTAATTTGGAAGCCTTCGGATTTGCAAGTATACACTGCCGATTTGATCATGGAAATATTGCAAAAAGCAGGTCTTCCATTGGGTGTTATAAATATGATTTTAGTGGAAGGTGAAAAAGCAGCAGAGGTTATTTTCTCTAATAAAAACTTTGCTGGAATCCATTTTACTGGAAGCACAAAAGTATTTAAGTCGATTTGGAAAACAATTGCAAAAAATTTAGACATTTATAATTCATACCCCAAAATTGTAGGTGAAACGGGCGGGAAAGATTTTATGATTGCACATTCTAGTGCCAATATAGATAGTTTTGTTGCCAATTTAATTAGAGGGGCATTTGAATATCAAGGACAAAAATGCTCTGCTTGTTCTCGAGCTTACATTCCTAAATCAATTGAAAAAGAAGTTTTGAACAAACTTAAAAAATGCTTAGGACAGATAAAAGTTGGTAGTACTGAAGATTTTAGCTGCTTTGTAAATGCAGTTATTGATCAAAAAGCATTCAATAAAATTGTTTCTTATATTGAGCTCGCTCGCTCACTTCCTTCAAACCAAATAATAGCGGGGGGCACTTATGATGATAGCATTGGCTATTTTATTCAACCCACTGTCATTCATACCATTGACCCACATTCTATTACAATGTTAGAAGAAATATTCGGACCTGTACTAACTATTTATACTTACGAAGATAACGACTTTAAAAAAACATTAGACCTAATTAACTCAACATCAGAATACGCTTTGACAGGTTCCATTTCTGCCGAAGACAAATATGCTATTGCTTTAGCTACTCAAAAACTAAGGAATTGTGCTGGTAATTTTTATATTAACGACAAATGCACAGGTGCAGTTGTGGGGCAACAACCATTTGGGGGAGGAAGAATGAGTGGAACAAATGACAAATCGGGATCTATATTAAATTTGCTTCGTTTTACAAGTCCCAGAACAATCAAAGAAAATTTTCTTCCAGTAGATTCGTATGAATATCCTTTTTTAGGGCTTGAAAATTAAATATTCAAAAGACGTGCTACTTTTAATAAACCATAAACAGTAAGAGAATCCGTAATTCTATCATCCATTACAAACTTTATGGCTTCTTTTAAAGGGATTTTTAAAACTTTAATCTGTTCAGTGTCTTCATGTTCTGTTTCTGCTTGACTTAATCCTTGAGCCAAAAATATAAATCCCTCTTCATCAGTTACTGAATTTGAAGTATGAATTCTACCAATTTTAGTCCATTTTTGAGCGATTAATCCCGTTTCTTCTTTGAGTTCTCTTTTTGCAGATTCTTCAATATTTACATCTAGTGCCCCACCTCCCATTGGGATTTCCCAAGAATATTCATCTAATGGATATCTATACTGACCTACTAACCAAGTATTTAAATCATTATCCAAAGGAATAATTCCAATTGCTTTATTTTTAAAATGCATTACACCATATATCCCATCTGTTCCTCCGGGTGTAACAACTTGGTCTTCCTTTAAACTTATCCAAGGATTTTCATAAATAAAACGACTTGATTTTTTAACCCAAGGATTTTCAAATTCATCAATTAATTTCATTTTTTTGATTTAAACTTTAAATATTCTGTCTGTAAAAGGTTGTATTTCACTTGCCCATCGCTTATAAGCTTTTGCAGAAGGGTGCAATCCATCTGGCGCAAACCATTTTAAATCACTTCCAAGCTTTTGGCTTAAAGTATAAATATCTACAACCTCAAGATTTTGTAAAATAGATTCTTCTTTAATAATTTCATTAAATTGGGCTAACCCTTTTGAAATATTTCTTTCTTTGGCATATTGATGAGCTTTTGATGAAAGAGAAAAATCAGGGATATTTAATACCAAAGTATTTTCACAATTCTCTTTGACAATATGGATGATTTTTTTAAAATTATGTCTAAAAATATCTTCATTAATTTCTTGAACCCAATCATTTACACCAATTAATACGCTAGCGAATTGTGAAGATTTTGAAAGTAAAATTGGAATTTCTTTTTCTATAAAGTCGAAAGTCGTAAAACCTGTTTGAGCTGGAGTTTTGATTAAATTCAGGTTGATGCCTTCATTAAAATAATGTTTTTTAAGCAAAAATGACCAGCTATCCTTGAAGTCTACACCTTCACAGATGGTATAAGAATCACCAAGGGCCAAAAAATCATAACTTTTGGCTTTCAAAAGAAATTAATTTTCAAATTTAGTATCTATTAATTTCCCGTTTTCTGTTTTTAATACCCGTGCAGGGTATTGATTTAGAAATTGGTGGTTATGTGTAGCCATCAAAACTGCAGTTCCATTATTACTAATGTCAATAAAAATTTTTAAGATTTCCTCAGCAACTTCAGGGTCTAAATTTCCAGTGGGCTCATCAGCAATGATTAGCTTGGGTTCGTTAAGTAATGCCCGAGCAATCGAAATCCGTTGTTGTTCACCTCCAGAAAGTTGAAACGGAAATTTGTTGCCAGATGAACTTAGCCCTACTTTCATTAAAACTTCAGAAATGCGTTTTTTAATTTTACCTCCATCTTTCCATCCTGTAGCCTTAAGTACAAAAAGTAAGTTTTCTGTAATATTTCTATCAGTTAGCAATTGGAAATCTTGAAAAATAATGCCTAATTTTCTTCTCAAATAAGGGATTTTGCTTTTTGATATTTTGTATAACTTAAAACCTACAACTTCTGCATTTCCGGATTGAAGTGGTATATCTGCATACATAGTTTTGAACAAAGAAGATTTTCCTGAACCTGTTTTACCAATAATATATACAAATTCACCTTTAGATATCTTAAAATTTACATCACTCAAAACAAGATGATCTTCTTGGTATATAGATGCATTGCTAATTTCAATTACATGATCATCAAAAAGAAAACCCATTTTTAAAATTCTAATTTTCGAAGTTTACCAAACGGCAAAATGCTGATAAGGTCTTTGAGCTGTTCTTCTTTGCCATCTAAACCATATCTGTCCATATTTTTAAGTGGGCGATCTGATCTAAAATAAGCTATAAGCACAAAATTATCATCTCTAAGCTGGATGTAATCTGGAATTTTTGCTTTTCCTTTTACTTTAAAGATGTACATAAAAAAGGGGCTAAAAAGCCCCGTTTTAATTATTTTGAATTTGCTTTTTTATGATCTGCCATAAATTTTTCCAATCCGCTGTCAGTAAGTGGGTGTTTGAATAATGAAGCAATCACGCTTAGCGGACAAGTGGCAATATCAGCACCTGCTTCTGCACATTTAATTAAATGCATTGTATGACGAACAGATGCAGCCAAAACCATAGTTTCGTAGCCATAATTAGAATAAATTCCGATTATTTGTTTGATTAAATCCATTCCATCATAAGAAACATCATCTAATCTACCGATAAAAGGCGACATCATAGTTGCGCCAGCTTTTGCAGCTACAAGTGCTTGACCTGCAGAGAAAATTAAAGTACAATTTGTTCTAATTTCATTATCAGAAAAATATTTAATAGCCTTTATGCCTTCTTTGGTCATTGGAATTTTGACAACGATTTTATCATCAAGTTTGGCTAATTCCATACCTTCTTTAATCATTCCATCGTAATCTAAAGCGATTACTTCTGCACTTACATTATCATCTACAATGTTACAAATGTCTTTGTAATGTTTCAAAACATTAGCTGTACCAACGATACCTTCTTTAGCCATTAAACTAGGATTGGTTGTAACACCATCTAAAATTCCTAAATCTTGAGCTTCTTTTATTTCTTTTAAATTTGCGGTGTCAATATAAAATTGCATATATTATTTGTTGAAATTGTTTTTTCTAATACTAAAATGGCAAATCAAATATCGCACCGCTACAACCATCTACCCTTGCTTCGATCAAAACCTGGGGGAGTTCAACAGGAGCTGGTCGTACTGATTTGCCGGTGCAAAGGTAGGCAATATCTTTGCACTGGCAAATTTGTTAAAATATTTTTTTTAAAAGGTTTAGAATTGTGAATATGAATTTGAAAAAAAGTTTTAAAAATTCTAACTCAACCGAATTAAAACCTAGATTTGCCCTATTACAATTTATAATGTGTAAGGTTAACTAAAAGAAATTTTCAATCAAGCTTCATACAATTCTATTGGTAAACCATCTGGATCTGCAAAAAATGTAAATCGTTTGCCTGTAATTTCATCTGTGCGAATGGATTCTGTACTAATTCCTTTTTGATTAAGCTCATCTATTTCCATTTCAAGATTTTTTACAGCAAAAGCCAAATGTCTCAAGCCGCAAGCTTCGGGTCTTGAAACCCTTTGTGGTGGATTTTCAAACGAAAATAATTCTATTTGATAGTTATTGCCTATCGCCAAATCTAGTTTATAAGATTTTCTTTCTATTCTATACGTCTCTTTTATGATTCGCAAATTGAGGATTTGGGTATAAAAATATTTAGAAACTTGGTAATCAGAACAAATAATGGCTATGTGGTGTAGGTTTAAAAGCTGCATAAAATCGTTCGTTTAAAATAGATTTAGATAAATACAAGCCAAATTTACTAAAGTTTAAGCAGAATTTAGTTTCTTCTAATCAAAAACAAATGGTATTTTTACAACTCATTTATCTCTTAATTTTATGAAACGGATTATTTTATATTTATTTTCCTTTAGTACCCTTACAGCTTATGCCCAGTTTGATGGTTTGAAGAATTTTGTTGACAAAGTAGGGAATACAGCAAGCAAAGTGAATAGTTCTCTTAGCAATCCGACCGATTTTTTGCGCAACAAACTAGCTAATTCTAAAAAAGAATATGATGAAAGCAATTTTAATTATGCCATTTCTTTAAGCGACAATGCAGGCTTATTTGAATTTAAAGCTCGTTTTGAGCGTGAAAGTGATATGCTTATGGCTGTAATGAACCGTGCTGATGGCTCAATAGTTCTCAATAATAAAGAACAAGCTGATGAGTTTGTTGATGCAGGTGAAATGCTTTTTGCCAATGGGAAATATAAACTTGCAGAAAAATCGTTTGTAAGCGCACAAAAACTTTTGGTCATTGAGAATGATACCAATAGCAGCACCTACGCTAATTTATTGGGTAATTTAGGTTTGATTTACCATACAACTGGTCGCTATGGAATGTCGGAAGAATATACCCAAAAAGCAATGAAAATTCGTGAAAAAATCGAAGACGATAAAGGAAGTGTAGCTGCTTCTATCAACAATCTTGCTGTTTTGATGAAAGATATTGGTAAATTTAGGGTAGCTGAAGAATTAATAGAGCAAGCTTTAGAAAAAAACAAAGTGATAAAAGGCGTTAAAAGTGTTCCTTATGCTCTAGCTCTCAACAACAAAGCGATGCTTTACCAAACTTTAGGGCGTTTTGCGGAAGCTGAAACCATTTTAAATCAATCCTTAGAAACGCTAAGCCAATTGTTGGGAGAAAAATCTGATAATTACCTTCGTTTACTTACCAATAAAGCCCTTTTGCAACAAGCAATGAATCGAGATAAGGAGGCTGAAACGACATTCAAAAGCATTATTTCGATTCGTGAGCGCAGATTGGGTACGGGACATCCAGATTATGCGCACGTGATTAATTTGCTTGCCAATCTGTACATGAAAATGCAGAAATATGCTGATGTAGAAAAATATTATAAAAAAGCGAATGACATTTTTTTGAATAAAATGGGTGATAAAAGTCCTGCGTATGCAGAAACCCAATTTAATTTAGGCAATTTATATCGCCTTACCAATAGAAATACTGAAGCTCTGGATAGGGTATCTAAAGCTTTAAGTATTAGAAAAGAAGTATTTCCTGAATCGCACCCTGCTTTGATAAAAACTATTTTTCAAATGGGCTTAATCCATTGGCAGAACAAAAACTACGTAGAAGCCGATCAATATTTTAACGAAGCCTTCTCCAAAACCTTAAAAAATGTAGATGCTTTTTTTATTTCTATGAGCGAACAAGAAAAATCTGATTATTGGGAAGACATCAATTATATTTTTGAAATTTACCCCTCATTTGTATTAGAAGCGCAAAAAGAAATCAAAGGTATTTCGGGTAAACTACTTAATAACCAAATCATTACTAAAGCTTTACTTTTAAATTCTAGCAACAAAACTAAAAATGCCTTACTCAATTCGAGCGATAAAGTGCTTCGTAAAAATTACCAAGAATGGCTAAACCAGAAGTCTTATTTGGCCAAATTGTACTCTTATTCTCAACAAGAGCTAAAGGAAGAAAAAATCAATTTGGATTCGATGGAAACCGTTGTGAAAAATTTGGAGAAAAAATTGCTTCAATCAGCTGCTGGTAAGTTTAAAACCAATTATATTGATGCTATAACTTGGCAAGACATCCAGAAAAAACTTTTATCTAATGAGGGTATTTTGGAAATAGTCCGGGTTCAAAAATTCAATAAGAATTTCATTGATTCAGCTTCTTACCTAGGACTGTTGATTACAAAAGATTCGCCCAATC
>JAAFJZ010000130.1 GCA_013298205.1 Cytophagales bacterium | reverse complement strand
GACGTTCTATTGTTCTAAAATCTGAAATTGCTGATATTTCGTATGAAAATACTGGCAATGAACTGATTGCATTATTATTAGAGTCTGATGAAATCAAAAAAAATAAACCAAAATATAATATTGCTCAAAAAAAAACAAGAGCAGTGCCCTTTTATGGAATTTTTGAAACCATAGATAATCAAGGCTTTCTTAATCTTGATGTTGCTAGATTGAAGGAGGGAGATGAGCCACTTACCACGTTCGATGCTATGGAAAAAGCAAAAGAATTTTTATATCGTCAAATCGACAAATACCAACTTTGTTTAGCAAAATGTAGTTTGCACAAAACGGGAGGCCATTGCTTTAATTGGCATATCAATAAATGTAAAGGCGCTTGTGGAAAATTAGAAACTGCCGAGGAATATAACCAACGTGCAGCACTTGCCATTGATTCTTTTTCGTTTACAAGCGAAAGTTTTTTTATTGTTCTCAGCGGAAAAACAGACTCAGAAAAAGCAATTATTTGTATCGAAAACGGACAATACAAAGGCTTTGGATATATAGACTCAAATTTTGGTCAAACAAGTTTAGAAGAAATAAGAAGTAGTATCAAAAAATATCCACACAATCGAGATATTCAAAACATACTTTGTGGCTTTTTAAAGCAAAAACACGTCAAAATACCATTTGACCCAAAATGTATTTATTAAATTTAAAGTTAAAAAAGCTTTGACAAATAATTTGTATTTTTTGATTGAATATAATCATTATTGTTATCAACTAAATTCCCTATATCATAATGGCATGGCTTGTTTCTTGACTTTTCTATATGCAAAGAACTAGAAAAACCAGCTCTAGATTGTCTTGTAAATACCTATGGCTGGACTTTGGAAAAACCTTCTTCATCAGAAAACCTAAAACTCCCTAAGCCAATTACTTACCAAAAACACCAAACCAAGACTTTTACACTTAGACTGCGCTAGCCAGAAAGGCTTATTCCTATAAGTTTTGCTACTGAAAGATGGGTTAGGGAAGTTGAAAACCTCCTTTAATAGGGGTCTAAGTTGTCGCTACGATCAAACTTCGACTAGGCGGGCTGAGGTCTGTTTGTGCCATTTGGGTTACGGGTATGCGAGATGTGGTGGTAGAAATATTGCTCGTTATCGTGTATGAATCGTAGTTTTGTAAAAGGGTAAGCTTGCCATTGAGCTACTATTTACGGAAGTACTTCGTCAAAATCAAAGGAAAGGGCTCTATAATTGGCTTCTGTTTTGAAATAATACTGTTTGGCTTCGAGTACAGCATTGGGATTTATGCTACCCAGACGGTCTGAAGCAATAAAAATAAGGATAATCTTATATAATTTGTAACATACTTTAGCAAATATATTATTTTGATTATATTTGTTTATAAATTTATGTTAATGTTTGTTTGTGAAGAATGCTACCCAGACGGTCTGAAGCAATAAAAATAAGGATAATCTTATATAATTTGTAACATACTTTAGCAAATATATTATTTTGATTATATTTGTTTATAAATTTATGTTAATGTTTGTTTGTGAAGAATACCAACAAAGGCGAAATGGAAACGTTAAATAACGAAGAAAACATATAATCTATATGATGTTAGATGCTTTTGTTGGAAAAGTAAAAGATGCCTTATCAAAAATATTGACCAAAGTAAAATAAATTATAAAAAAAAGTTGAAAGAAACACTCTCAAACGCCATTAACCTTGTCTAATGAAAAATAAATCAATTCACTTCCCTATCATCATAGAACAAGATGAAGATGGTATATACATAATTTCATGTCCTACTTTTAAAGGGTGTCATTCTTATGGAAAAAATATAGATGTCGCACTTGAAAATATAAAAGAGGTAATACAAATGTGCTTACCATAGAATGAAGCATCCAGATGGTCGAGTTACTACAATTCCTGTTCATAATAATGAAGATTTACCTAAGGGTTTAATGAGAAAAATAATCAGAGAAGATTTAGATTTGGACCTTAACGAGTTTGAAGCCAAATACCTAGATTGGAAATGAAGTGTCAGGTGAGGACACCTGCCACGGGGTTAAAATTTATAAGCTACTAAATAATTAAAATTATGCTTACAGTACATCCACAATACATTAAAGACACCTACGGCAATAAATCAATGGTTATTCTTCCTGCTAATGAGTTTGATAAACTTATGGAAGAGCTGGAAGACTTGGAAGATGTTCGCCTTTATGACGAAGCTAAAAAAAATGATACTGGAGAACGCATTTTATTTTCTGATTACTTAAAAAACAGGAAACAAAAAAATGCCTAACTACACCATTGTATTATCTAAAAAAGCACAAAAACAATTAGATAAACTTTCTGACACCATTGCTGAACCTATACTTGAAGCCATTGGTAGTTTGGAAGCAAACCCAAGACCACAAGGCTACAAAAAATTAAAAGGTAGAGATGGGTACAGAATTAGAATCGGTAATTATCGCGTTGTTTATGATATAATTGATACTGAACTTATCGTTGATATTATCACTCTCGGACACAGAAAAGATATTTATGAATAAAGTCCCACCTAATTGGTGGCTTTATTGCTTCTTAACTAAATCGTCACTCGCAGAGCCGAGCGCCTGCTTACCAAAAAAAATTCAAAGATTTCCTTACTGAAAATGTTGCTGCACTATGATGACTGATAAACTAAAAAATTTCTTTGATAATTTCGGGACAATACAATTGTTATTGATTTCGCTGAACGTTGGGAAAACAGTACAAAACCTGGACACGGAATATTTTTTGACTTTAAAGCTACTCCAGAACTAGAAAAACCCGTCTTAGAATATTTAACAAAAGGATTCGGATGGAAGATAGAAAAACCATTCTTTATCAGAAAACCTAAAACTACTTAAACCAATTACTTACCAAAGCATACTTTAGATGGGTTACGGAAGTTGAAAACTCCCTTTATTTTAGGTCAAAGTTGTCGCTCCGCTCAAACTTCGAACAGATAAAGAAGATATATTGTTTTGGTTATATTTGTTGCTTTCTATTTATAATGGTATGTTTGATTGTGAAAAACTCAATTAACGGCAAAAACGTATTGACTTAAGTAAAATAAATTACTATGAAAGTATTAATAGAAATACTCGATAATGAGGCTTCTTTCGGCATGAAAGTATTGGAAAGTCTTTCTTTTGTTACACAAGCAAAGCCTTTGAACAATGAAACTGTGGGCTTATGGGAAGACCTAAAAGAAGCTGCCCAAGAAGTGCGTTTACACAAACAAGGGAAAATAAAACTTAAAACAGCCCAAGACCTTTTGAATGAAATGTAATATCATTTCTACAATCCGCTTCGAGAAAGAAATAAAACGACTGGTCAAAAAATTCCCTTCGCTTAAAATCGAATATGCACAACTCATTACAGAAATTACAGAAGACCCCGAAAGAGGAACTTTTATTGGCAATAACTGCTATAAAATACGATTAGCCATTGCCAGTAAAGGAAAGGGTAAAAGTGGCGGTGCTAGGGTAATCACTTATCTGTACGAAGTAACTGAAACGGTTTACCTGCTCACTATCTATGACAAAGGAGAAAAAGCCAATCTAAAAACAAACGAACTCAAGGAAATCATTGATAGTTTGGAACTGAATATCTAGCAGAATTCTCAATCCGTGATTTAACGCTATATTTTTATTACCAAAACTCCATACCAAGACTTTTACACTTAAACTACGCTAGCCAGAAAGGCACTATTCCTATTATTTTTGCTACTGGAGGATGGGTTAGGGAAGTTGAAAACTTCCTTTAATAGGGGCCTAAGTTGTCGCTACGCTCAAACTTCGACCAGATATAGCTACCCAGACGGTCTGAAGCAATAAAAATAAGGATAATCTTATATAATTTGTAACATACTTTAGCAAATATATTATTTTGATTATATTTGTTTATAAATTTATGTTAATGTTTGTTTGTGAAGAATACCAATAAACATTAAAATCTAAACCTATAAAGGCTTTTGCAGTTTTTTCAATTTCTTAATCTTACACTTAAATAAAATAGAAACAATGACACTACAATTTATTCACGACAACAGAGGTAACACAACAGGCGTGTTTATTTCTATTGAAGAGTGGCAATCTTTAAAAACTAAGTATACTGATTTACAGGTAGAAGAAGCGGAAAATGTTATTCAACTTGCCCCTTGGCAAAAACAAATTATTGACCAGCGGTTAAGCGATTATTATAAGAATCCTAGCGATGTAGCCGATTTTGACAAAACAATTGACGACATTTATAAAAGTCTATGAGTTATACTTTTGTAAACAGCCCTGCCGTAAGAGTTGACATTCTTAACGCCACACAGTATTACAAAAACATTAAGCCTGAGCTTGCTGAGCAGTTTTTATCACGTATTCGTGAAGCTAAAAATTATATCGCTCGCTCCCCAATGGGATTTCAGATAAAATACAGTAATGTTAGAACATTTTTATTGAAACAATTTCCTTATCACATTCATTACCTCATTGATGATACGCAAAAGCAAATCATTATTCTTGCCATCATTCACGCTTATAAAAATCCACAAGATTACTCGGTTAGGTAGTTAAACCTGGGCACGGAATATTTTTTGACTTTAAAGCAACTCCCGAACTAGAAAAACCCGTCTTAGAATATTTAACAAAAGGATTCGGATGGAAGATAGAAAAACCATTCTTTATCAGAAAACCTAAAACTCCCTAAACCAATTACTTGTAAGGTGTCAGGTGAGGACACCTGCCACGGGGGTAAGCAATAAAAATAAGGATAATCTTATATAATTTGTAACATACTTTAGCAAATATATTATTTTGATTATATTTGTTTGTTTATTTATGTTAATGCTTGTTGGTGAAGTACATCAACAAAACAAAAATTCCAAAATTTCTTTGAACAAAACCTTCAACCTGCTAAATAATATGAGACTACAAGTAATACAAGATGGTAGAGGCAAGGATACTGGCGTTTTTATCTCTATCAAGGATTGGAATGCGCTTAAAAAAAAGCATAAAGATTTAGCCACACTAGAATATGAAAAGCCTACAAAAGAACAGCTCATAATGGAACTCAAACAAGCTGTAATTGAGCTGAAATTAATTGAAAATGGCAAACTAAAAGCAAGGCCGATTGAAGAACTATTCGATGAAGTATAAAGTAGAATCAATTCCAATATTCGATAAGCAATTCAAAAGACTCATCAAAAAGTATCCTTCTCTTAAAAAAGATGTACAGATTCTCGTAGATACACTGCTACTAAATCCAAGACAAGGAACTCCACTAGGAAATAATTTCTATAAAATCCGCCTTGCTATTGCTTCCAAAAATAAAGGGAAATCTGGTGGTGCAAGAGTTATTACATTTCTTAAAATTACAGAATATGCCATATACCTATCTTCTATCTATGATAAATCTGAAAAAGAAAATCTTACCGATAGCGAATTGAATGAATTACTAAAATATTTGAATGAATAAATAAAGAGTTCTTTTATCAGAAAACCTAAAACTCCCTAAACCAATTACTTGCCAAAACATCCTTTACAGTGTTCTGTGTGCCACAAACCAAGGAGTAGTAAATCCCTTTTTGTTCCATTTTTACACTTATTTTTGTGTAAACCTATTTCAGGACAAGACACTGTATTGCTTAAACTCTCTATAAATCCTTTTTTGTTCCATTTTTACACTTATTTTTGTGTAAACCTATTTCAGGACAAGACATACAGACCAGTTACAAAAGACCTAGAGGATTTAGTATTTTTTTATTAAATTCATTTATAAATTCTTCTTTATTTTTAAGTTGGTTGTTAATATTTTCACTAAAGCAATCCTCTTTAACAACATTGTAGTAGACTAATAGTGTTTTAGAATCCCATGTAGTAGTTAAAAGGCAAACATGTAAATACGTTATATTTTGTACATCATACTCAAAATAAACATATTTGATATTGTTCTCTACACTATCTACCTGATAGCAATACAAACTTAATTTAAGGTTATTATTAACTATTAAAGGAATACTCTTTAACAACGATGTTACTTCCTTTTCAGTTTTACGCAGTTCTACGTGATAGCCATCGGTATAAATACCTCCCAAGGGACGATTAATGAATACAATCCAAACTACTCCAATTAAAAAACAAACAAATAACAATACGAAAACAAGTATTTTAATGTCTTTAATTATTTCTTTTTCAACCATACTCCATCACTTCCTTGAGTCATATTTTCACTTCTCCACATTTCATAAACTTTTTGTTTTCCTCCTAATTTATTCACCAATGCATCCTCCACCTTAGAATTCTTGAATCTACCATATCCATGATTTTCTAAATAAGTTTGTACAGCATATAGTTTTTTTGCCGCTATAACGCTTTCAAATAAAATTGTTGCTTTCATCCTAAAAAAACTTCCATTACCTTCTATTTTATTCCATGAATCAACAGCACGTTGGTCAGCTTCAATTGTAATTGGATTACCCCAAAAATCATTCTCTCCAATTGCATCTACTGCATCATATTCTTTATCGTGATTTTTCGCAACCTGATCTGTTGCATCAATCGCAGGTAAATGATAATCGTATCCCTTACCTTTCTCTATGTAAGCATTGGTTGGGTTATTAGGATCTCCTCCTGCATAAATACCATAATCATTTTTAATGAATTTTACCTGCTTTTGACTCTCAATCTTACCTTTCAAGTCTAGCTTAACTTTTACATATGCTACACCTGCTCCCTGAGAACCATATCCATCTTTTAAATTAGTATGATTAACTAAAGTAGTCTTAACCTTTTTATTGCCTTGAAAGTAAATTCTGTATGTGTAATACTCCAACCCTTCTAATTCAATCC